>SIAG01000210.1 GCA_009691925.1 Planctomycetaceae bacterium | reverse complement strand
CTGGGACACCGACCAATTTCCCACCGACATCTACCTGACGACGAGGATCATGCTCACGATCCTCAAGTACGGCGGACTGAATCCGGGGGGCGTCAACTTCGATGCCAAGGTGCGGCGGGAGAGCTTCGAGCCGATTGATCTCTTCCACGCCCACGTCGGCGGGATGGATGCCTTCGCGCGGGGGCTGAAGATCGCCGCGGCGATACGGGCCGACGGCGCCCTTCAGAAACTCGTCGACGATCGCTATGCGAGCTGGACGGGGCCCCTGGGGCGGCGGATCGAGGCCGGGAGCGAGAGCTTCGAGTCGCTCGAGAAAGAAATGCTCGCCAAGGGGGACGCCGCCCCCTGCACGAGCGGCCGGCAGGAGCTCTTCGAGAACCTTATCAACACCTACCTCTGATCGATCCTCGCGTCGATCCTGGCGCGTCGATCCTGGTGCGCCTCGGCAAGGTTTCCCCACCATGGCCCGACGCGATGACCGTCGCACTTGCGACGGGGGATTCAAGCCCGCTGAAAACCTTTGAAATCGGCGGGCTCGACGACGACACTATCCGGAACAGGCTCGGCAGAAAAGCCCCCGCCGAGTGAAGGGAATTGCCAGGGCGTGGAGTTCCGTTAGGCTGCTGCGGTATCCTGCCGACGTTCGTTTGAGGAGACTTCCGAGCATGCGTACGAAGGTTGTGGAAGCGAGTTGGAATCGACGCCCCGGGTGGCAGCGCCGACCCACGGCATCAAACCGGCTTCCCAGGTCAAACCGGCTTCCCAGGTCAAACCGGCTTCCCAGGTCAAACCGGCTTCCCAGGTCAAACCGGCTTCCCAGGCGGTCGCTGCTGCTGGGGGGATTGGCAGCCGGTGTCGCGACGCTCCTTGCCGCCGGGTGCTCCTCTACGAAGCGGGCCGCGGCGAAGCAACTCCTCGAGTCGATCGCGAAAGCGAACCGTCGGCAGTCGATCGCGAGAAAAAAGTTCTCCGACATCGTCTCCGCCCGGCTCCAGGGATCGACGACACCCACCGACGACGATATCGCCGCGGGACTGGAGAAGCTGAAGGCCGAGAGCCGCACGATCCAAGAGGAATCGGAGGCGTGGACGGTGCCCAAGGAGACGGAGTCCGAGTCGTTTCTGATCGCCTGCCGGAAGGTGTTCAAGGACAGGGTGCGATTGCTCGACGACTTCTCGACGCCGTTCCTCGGGATGCTCCGCAATCTGGTCCTCCCGCCACCGCAGAAGCTTAAGAAGGCAGGCAGCATGTTCGAGTCGATGAGCAGGGCGGACGACTTCCTGAACCTCGACCTGCGCCGGGCTCAGCGCAAGTATGCCGGGGCGATGGGGGTCTTTTCCTACGAATGACGCCGGAGCGTCAGCGGCTCCTCGCCGGAGCGAGCGCCTCCTCGAGGGTCATCCGCAGCCGCTCGAGCCGCTCGACGTTGTCGATTTTTCCCCCCTCCAGATCGGTGACGTGGAACCCGTCGACCACCTGGTCGAGGTAGGTGCCGACCTTCGCCGAGCGGACTGACATTCCGGCGTCGAACAGCGTGCGGGCGATCCGATAGAGGAGGCCGGGGGCATCGGTGGCGAAGACCTCGACGATCGTCGAGGTTTCCGAACTGACATGGTCGATCGCCACCCGGGCAGATTGACGCAGCGCCGGGTCGGGGCGCGGGGCGAGCGGATTGAGCCGTGGGGTGAAGGTCGGCGCCTGGTCGGCCCGGATCCCCGCACGAATCGCGGCGGCGATGTCGGCAAAGCGGTCGGGGGGCGGGGCTCCGGTGAAGTCGGGGTCGAGAACGGTGAAGTGGTCGATCACGAGGCCATCGTCGAGGGTGTGGATGCCGGCGGCGAGGATCTCGAGCCGCTGGCTCGTCAACGCCCCGGTGACGCGGTGGAACACTCCCGGCGCCACGCTTTCCCTCGTTCCCACCGTCACCGCCACCGTCGAGGTGTCGGCCTGCCAGCGGCTAGCGACGAAGATCCCGTCAGCCGGAAGGCGGGCGAGTTGCACCAATTCTTCCAGGATCCGCGCCGGCGGCAGGTCGCGGAGCATCGACGCCGGAAGTTGCCGCCCGATGCGCACGACCGGATCATCCGGCTCCCATTCCTCCAGCAGGCTTTCGAGGCCGAGGCGGAGCGTCCCCGACGACGCTGCCACCCCCTCACCGTCGAGGACGCCGAGGGTCCTTGCCTGGAGATCGGCGAGGAGATCCGACTTCCACTCCGTCCACACCCCGGGCCCGACCGCGGCGACGTCCGCGGCCGTCAGGAGCGTGAGCATCGAGAGCACCTCCGGCGAACCAACCTCGTAGGCGAAGCGAATGACGAGCGCCGGGTCGCTTTAATCCCGTCGGAAGGCGAGGTGCGCCATGACGAGGTGCTTATGGACGAGAAAGGCAAGGATCCCGGCCTCGTCCCTGGGGAGACGGAGCCGGACGGCGATCGATTCGGCGATCCGTCGGCCGACCTCGCTGTGGTCCTCCTCGTAGCCCTTTCCGAGGTCGTGGATGAGGAGCGCCAGGAGGAGCAGATGCCGCCGCCCGACATGCCTCCACAGGTCGGCCATCCACCCCTTCGAGGCGCCGTGAGCGACCGCCGCCTCCACCGCACGGATCGAATGTTCGTCGACGGTGTATTTGTGATAGTTGTTGAATTGGAGGAGATCGCGGGCGTGGGAGAACTCGGGGATGATTCGCTCGAGGAGCCCGATGTCGTGGAGACGGCGGAGGGAAGAGCCGAGCCGCTCGGGGCGATCGAAGAGGGCGAGAAACCCTCTGCAGACGTCGACGGGGAGCGGCGAGTCGACGGCGTCGGCGCCCCCCGCGGCCCCGACCGCGACGCGGATCGCGTCCCAGGAGTCGTCATCGACCGGCCACCGGTAGGTCTGTGAGAGTTCGAGGAGGCGGAGCACCGCCGCCAGACTTCCGGCGACCTCGCCCCGGTGGGCCGGCAGGACAGCGACCGTCGTCGGCCCGACGAGGTAGCGGTTGTCGACGCGGTGGCCGAGGATCCCCGTCACCCAAGAGGAGCGCTGGGGCCGGCGGAGCGTCCGGGCCTTGACGGTCTCCACAACCCGGACGACTTCACGGGTGTGCCGGAAATACTCCCGCATGAAGATCTCGACCGGGAGGAGCCCCGGAGCGGGGGCGATGCCGCGCTCCTCCGCGAGACGCTGCTGCTCCTGCCGTGTGAGATCGTCGGCCGAGCGGCCGGCGGCGAGGTGGAGATCGATCCGGACGCCATGGAGGTGGTCGGCGGCCGCGGCGAGCACCGCTGCGTCGCGGGGGGAGAGCATGCCCGCGGAGACGAGCGCCGCAGCGTCGGCCGTGCCATGCGCCACATACCCGAGCCAGTGGATGAACTGGAGATCGCGGAGCCCCCCGGGGGACCGCTTCACGTTCGGCTCGAGGAGCGCTGTCGACGCTCCGTAGCGGGAGGCTTCCTCCGCACGGGCCTCGCACAGCCTGGCCACCAGGCGCTGCGGGCCGCGGCGGGCGATCCCGGCGAGATCCCGAGTGAGCCGATCGAATGGCTCGTCAGGGCCGAATGGGCCGGCGAGGAGGCGGGCCTCGATGAGCGTGGTGTACACCGTCGCATCGGAGCGGGCCAAGCGGATCGCCTCCGACACCGTCCGCACGCTCTGCCCCACCTCCAACCCGATGTCGAACAGATCCTGGAGGAGCCTCCGGGCCACCGCGGCCACGCTCGTGTCGGCCGAGACTAACGAGGGGGAGTGGAGGAGCATCAGATCGACGTCGGAGTAGGGGGCCTGACACCTCCGACCGTATCCGCCGTGGGCCACGAGGACGAGTTGCTCGAGGGAGCCCCGTTTCGCCTCAGCAGCGGCCCGCAGATCATCAATCACCGCCGTCCAGACATCGAGGACGATCCGATCGGTGAGGTCGGAGGCGATTCGGGCGATCGACCGCGGCGGCGTGCCGGCGGCCCGCTCCGCCGCCACCCGCTCCCGGAGCGCCGCCAAGCTCGCGCGTCCGCGGATGACAAGGGGACGAAAGCCGTCGGCCCCGCCGGTGTTCGACTCCCAGCGCAGTTCGCCAGTTCTGGCAGGCGGGACGCTCACGGCCGACTCGGATGCCAGGGATCGTCGGCGACCCGTTCCTGGTGGTTGGCGTGGCGGGCAAGGACGAAGAGAAGATCGCCGAGCCGGTTGAGGTATTCGATCGCATTGACCGGGATCTTCGCATCCGGCATCGCCCCGAGTTTGACGACACGCCGCTCGGCCCGCCGGCAGACGGTCCGGGCGACGTGCATCGCCGCGGCCAGCGGCGTCCCGGTGGGGAGGATGAACGACGACAGTGCGGGGAGTACGGCGTCGTGGCGGTCGATCGCCTCCTCGAGGGTCTCGACATGCGCCGCGGTGATCCGCTCGGTGGCATCCCCGGGCGAGGCGAGTTGGGCCCCGAGTTCGAAAAGATCGGATTGGATCCGGCGCAGAAACTCGTCGCTCGCTCCGCTTCCGGGGAGGGTGCGGACGAGCCCCAGATGACTGTTCAATTCGTCGACGGTGCCGAACGCCTCGATCCGCAGATGGTCCTTCCGCACCCGGGGACCTCCGAACAGGCCGGTTTCGCCTGCATCACCGGTCTTCGTATAGATCTTCATGGTGGACCTCCCGGGGCGCGTGGATGGATGGCAAGACGTATACTGCTACCCATGAGAAAAACCTTCAACCTCTCCGCTTCCCACCGGCTCCTGGCCCGGGCGGCAACGCTCGCCGTCGCCGCCCCGTTGCTCTCCATTGTGTCCCCGGCGACTTGGTCTCCGGCGGGCAAGGCCGCCGCGGAGGATCCCCCCCGGGCAGCTTCAGTGCCGGCATCCCGGGAACTTGAAGCCCGCTACCTCGCCCTTCCGGTCAAGGTCACCGACGGCCTCTCGAAAGCGGGGGAGGGATACTTCGCCCCTGACGGCCGCCACATCTGCTACCAGGGGGTACCGGTCGGCTATCCGTTTTACCAGATCTACGTGCAATCCTTCGACGGAGCCGCCCCGCGGCCGACTCCCCCCACGCGGGTCAGCCCGGGGCGCGGTCGGACGACCTGCAGTTGGTTCTCCCCCGATGGCACGCGGCTCCTGTTCGCCTCCAGCCACCCCGATCCGGCCATCGACAAGACCGAGGCCGACGCCAAAGCCCAAGCCGAGGAGGACGCCCGCACGGGCCGCCGCCGCCGTTACCAGTGGGATTTCGACCCCCACATGGAGCTCTTTACCTCCCGTCCCGATGGATCGGACCTGCAGCAACTCACCAACAGCCCCGGCTATGACGCCGAGTGTTCCTGGTCCCCCGACGGGATCAGTTTGCTGTTCGTCAGCGACCGCGACGGCGACGCCGACATCTACGTCGCCGATGGAGAAAACGGGGGCAACGTCCGACAACTGACCAACGCACCGGGCTACGATGGCGGGCCGTTTTTCTCCCCTGACGGCGACTGGATCTGCTACCGCTCCGACCGCGTCGAGAAGGACATGCTCCAGATCCACGTCATGAAAGCCGATGGCAGCGGCGACACCGCGATCACCGCCGGCAAGGGGGTTCACTGGGCTCCCTTCTGGCATCCGACGAAGCCGTGGCTGATCTGGACCGGGGCCGATCACAGCGACCCGACCCAGCGCCCCAACTACGACCTGTGGGTGGCCCGGTACGAAGCCGATCCCGCGACCGGAACGTTCCGGACCGGGGCACCGCTGCGGATCACCGATCACCCCGGGGCCGACGTCCTGCCGGTCTTCTCCCCCGACGGAACGCTCTTGATGTGGACGGCCGGCCGCGACGGGGAACGCTCGGCCAGCCAGCTTTGGGTATCGCGCCCCGATCTCGATGCCATCGATCGCGATCTTCCCGCGGTCGCGCCGGTGGAGGCCGTCCGATGACCCATGCGACCGGCGACGCCCCTCCGATCGGGCCGATCGCGATGGTCGGGGGGGGGCAGATGGCGCTGGCCCTCGCCGCGGGCTTCTGCCGGGCCGGACTCGTGTCGCCGTCGGAGATCACCGTCCATGACCCGGTCGCCGCAGCACGCGAGCGCCTCTCTGCTCACCTGCCGGGAATCCGCCTCGCGCCCTCCGCGGCCGAGGCGGTGAAGGGGGCGGCCTTGGTCTTCCTGGCCGTCAAGCCGCAACAGGCCGCCGCAGCGGCCCGCGAATGCGCCCCCGCCATCGGGGCCGCGGCGACGGTCGTCTCGATTGTGGCCGGCGTCCCGGTGGCGACGCTCTCGGCCTGGTTCGGGACGCCGCGGATCATCCGCGTCATGCCCAACACGCCCTGTCTGGTGGCGAAGGGGGTTTCGGTCCTCTGCCGGGCGCCGGAGGTGGCGGAGGAGGCCGCGCGGGCCGCCACGGCCCTCCTGGCCGCCGTGGGGAGCGTTCACGCTGTCGACGAACACCTCCTCGATGCCGTCACGGGGCTGTCCGGCTCGGGGCCCGGATTTGTGGCCCTGCTCTGCGAAGCCCTCGCCGACGGCGGCGTGAAGGCGGGGCTGCCGCGGAGCCTGGCCCAGGCGCTTGCCGTCCAGACCGTCGCCGGCACCGCGGCCCTCATTGAACAGACCGGCGAACACCCGGCCCAGATCAAGGACCGGGTCGCCAGCCCGGGGGGCACGACGATCGCCGGGCTGGCGATCCTCGAGCAGCGCGCCGTGCGCGGGGCGTTGATCGACGCGGTGGTGGCGGCTGCCGATCGGGCGCGGGCCTTGGGAACACCGTCCGGCGGGTGATCCGCCACACTCCGCGCGGTCGCACGCCGCCAGCCCCGCCGAGTGCGGGGCGGCCGGGAACCGAGGCCACACGCCGAACCAGTTCTGCCCACCATCGGCGACGAAGGCCAAAGCGCGGTCAGCGCTTCTTGCCGGAGGCGGCCTTCTTCTTCGTCGCCTTCTTCGACACCTTCTTGGCCGTCTTCTTCGCAGCCTTCGGGCCAGCCTTCCCGGCGGAGGCCTTCGGACTGGCGAAGATATTGCTCCAGCCGTTGGCGTACTTGCTATTGGAACCGACACGGATCAAGGACATCGGAGGGAGTTCCTGCTGTGGTGCGGAGCGAATGCCGGCCGGGGAATCGTCCCGCGGGCGCTGGTGCCTTCATCCCACACGTGTGTCGTAGCGTTCGCCCGGCCCGCGGTCAAGGATGATCAGGGCCGGAAGCCCCCTGGATCTCCAGCCACACCAGCGCCACGCCGTCGGGAAGCGGGCCGCGAAGACCGCTCGTTAACGCCCCGCCGGGGGCTGTAACGCGGAGCCGG
>SIAG01000209.1 GCA_009691925.1 Planctomycetaceae bacterium | reverse complement strand
AGATCAAGGTCGAGCAGGTGAAGGCATCCCACAGCCTCATTTCGCCGGCGACGCTCAAGAAATGGCTCGACTTGCTCTCAACCTGCGGCCACATGACTGTGGCCGCCGTCAAGGGGCTCGGGCAGGGCGTGGCCAACAGCCTCAATGGAGTGCAGGACAATTTCGCCCACACCGGAAACCTATTCTTAACCTACGTTAATACGGTCGCGGACGTCACCGATGCCTTCGTCGGAACACCCAAAGACCAGCGGATTCGCGTGCCGATGATCCCCCTGGTCGACTGGTCGCGAGGCCGCTTCGTGGCTGAGACCGACTCCGATCACAGCACGAGCAAAACCGCAGGCGGATTCGGCCTCGGTGTCCTTGGGCCGATGGGGTATGCAAGGCTTGCAGCACTGAGAAACGTTGCTGTAGTTGACGACGTGGTCGGCGCGGGAAAGAATCTATTAGCTAGGAAATGCGGATTCACCATTGCCGACGCGAGTCCATTAGCGCGAGGGGTTGATGTGTTACCCCATAATCCACTTGATACGGCAGGCAATTGGGGGCTTCGGTCCGAGCACTTGATCAAGCACTTTTTTGGTAGCGGCAAAGTTGCGCTGCGTCAAATCGATCCAGGTGGAAATCCGGACTCCTGGATGGGATACATTTCCCGCTTATTTGCCCGACCAGAAACGGTGCGCACAGCGAATGGCATGATCGACATCATAGGTGATTTCCCGCGTGCCGATGGCTCCGGTACGTTCAGGCTCGGCATAAGGCTGTTCCATAAGGCGGATGGGCTGTATGAATTAATAACTATCCTGACAAGGCAGTAGCACAAATGCGATATTTCTGTCCTTGCTGCGGACACCACGGACTTTCCGTCCCCGCGTACGCGAACCTCAGTGGCGATCGCTTGGTTCGCGGTGTGTCCCCACCATACAGCATTCACTATGGCATGCCGTCGTATTCAGTCTGTACGTGCTGTGGATTTGAATTCGGGAATGACGATGAGCAGGGAACGTCCGCCCCCGCTTCATTTGAATCCTTTATAGTCGAATGGATCGCCGAAGGGTGTCACTGGTTTGATGAATCGAAGAGACCCGAACACTGGAATCTCTCGGACCAATTGCAGGCCGCGTCCGTCTCGGATGCGATTTAAAAGGGAAAAAGGTGCCAGGGAAAAAGGTGCCGGCCACCAAACCTGGGTAGCGCATCCGGAAGATCGCCGAGGCGGGGCTCGCTTGGTTGATTATAGTTGGGCCGACATAGAGGGCGGCGGCCGCGGTCGGGAGCGCGTTTGTCGGCTGGGCGATGGCCCAAGCCCAGGCCGATGCCGATTTCGGAATCGCCGGAGCGATCGCCGGTGCCACGGCCGGCAACGCCGCCGCGGCAGCGGGCTCGGCGTTTTCAGCGGCCGCCTCCAAGGCTGCTGGCGATCTAACGCGGGCGCTGAATGCGGTGCAGACAGGCTTCGTCGACGCCGCGACAGCGGCGGGTGTCAAGGCGACAAGGACGATCGCTGCGGCGGAGACCGTCGAGCGAAAGGCATTCGCCAAGGCCAACGTCGTCCTCGCCAAATATCTCCAGGCCGCCTGTGGCACCTACGCGGCCGTCGAATGCGGCGCCGTGACTCTCAACGCCCGCGAGCGGGCAACGATCGGCGCCGACTTCGAGAAGGAAGTCGCCGGGGCGGAGCTTGCCGCCGTGAAGGCCGTCGCCCCGGCCCGAAAAACCTCGATGGTCGCCACGGCCGAGGCCAACGGCGTCTACCACGTCAAAGTGAAGGGGATCGTCGCCGATCTGGGGATTCTCGGCGGCGAGATCAAGGTCGAGGCGACGAAGGCAAAAGCCTTAAGCATCAGCGCTTGGCTGGGGAAGAAGGCCCATGGGCTGTGGGACACGGCGAACGACGTCGTCGTCATGATCAGCAAGTCGTATGACGCCATCAGCATGGCGGCCCATACCGCGCTGAGCGGGTTTGGGGTGATTCCAGGCTTCGGGATCGTGCCCGACCTGGCCGACTTGGCCCTGACGGCCATTGAAATCCCGTTCGGAAAGTCGGACGGCAAGGACTTTGGGCTGGCAACGCTCGGGGTCTTCACGACGGTGGCCCCTGGGCCAGTTGACGGCCTCGCTGCCGGTGCGAAGATCGGGACGAGGATGGCAAAGGCGGCCGCCAAGGTCGCGGATGGGGCCGGGGCTGCGGGGAAGGGATTAGATAGATCGCTTGCAGTAGGGCAAAGGTTGAGCGCAAGCGTTCGAGTAACGGGTGGATCACTGGCAGCGATGCGAAAAGAGTTTGCGAGAGTCAAGCCGCAAGCATGGATTGACGAGGCAGCATCCAATCCGTCGAAGTACACATCGGCACAACTCGAGAAAATGAGGAACGGATTGGCACCAATCGGCAAGGATGGATTTCCAATGGAAATACACCACCAAATACCGCTTGCCGAAGGCGGCACTAAGTTGTTTTCAAACTTCTCTTTCCTCACAAGGACCCTCCATCGACTAGGCAGCAATTACAAGATCAATCATCCAAACTTACTATGAGGCACGCCGGTGAGTATTGATAATATGATTACAACCATTGACATGCTGCTCGATAAGGAAGTCGGGGCGGGGGCGTCGGTCGAGGCGGTTAAGTTCGCATCGCAGACGCTCAACGTGCACCTCCCGGACGACTACAAGGCATTCTTGGTGAAGTATGGATGGGCGCGGTTGTTGCGAGACGAGCTTTACGGCGTTGGAGAGAGTGTTCCGGCACATCTAGATCTGATCAGGAATACGACCAGCGAGCGCACTGCATTTCGCCCCTACCTGCCTGTGTATTTGGTGGCGGTGTCGCCAGACGGTGCAGGTAACCACTACTGTCTCGATGTGTCGAGATCATCTGCCGGTATCTGCCCTGTTGTCTTCTGGAATCATGAAGAAGGTGAGTCGCAGATTCCGGAGGATATTGCCGTTAGTTTTAGTGATTGGATTGTAAGTCATATGTCTAACCAATCATAAACGTAGGTCTGTTCGGCAGTTCGACAGTCTGGGGCCACGTCTTGTAGAAGAAGAAAAAGGCCCCCAAAAAAGTGCAGCCACCCAATCTGCGGTAGCGCACCCGGGAGATCGCCGGGGCGGGGCTGGCGTGGGCATCGATTGTGGGGCCGGCGTGGAGCGCGGCGGCCGCGGCCCAGGCCCAAGCGGCGGCCGATGCCATCGACACGCTGGCCGACGCCTCGCGGTCCTGGCAAAGCGCGGTCAGCAGCGCCTTTGTGAGCTGGGCGATGCCCCAGGCCCAAGCCGATGCCGATTTCGGGATCGCCGCAGCGATCGCGGGTGCCACGGCCGGCAAAGCCGCCGCGGCAGCGGGCTCGATGTTTTCAGCGGCCGCCTCCAAGGCTGCAGGCGATCTGACGCGGTTATTGAACGCGGTGCAGACGGGATTTGTCGACGCCGCGACAGCGGCGAGCGTCAAATCAACAAAAGCGATCGCGGCGGCGGAGACCGTCGAGCGCAAGGCCGTCGCGAAGGCCGACGTCGTTCTCGCTCAGGATCTCCAGTCGGCCTGGGGCACGTACGCCGCGGCCGAGCGATCCGCTGTGACTCTCAACGCCCGCGAGCGGGCAACGATCGGCGCCGACTTCAAGAAGGACGTCGCCGGGGCGGAGCTCGCAGCGGTCAAAGCCGTCGCCCCGGCCCGGAAGACCTCGATGGTCGCCGCGGCCGAGGCCAACGGGGTCTATCACGTCAAAGTGACGGGCATCGTCGCCGACCTGGGGATTCTCGGCGGGGAGATCAAGGTCGAGCAGGTGAACGCGTCTCACAGCCTCATCTCGCCGGCAACTCTCAAGAAATGGCTCGACGTGCTCTCAACCTGCGGCGACCTAGCCGCGGCTTTCGGCAAGGGGCTCGCGCAGGGGGCGGCGAATCTCGGCAATGCCGTTCAAAACGTCGGCGTCGGCATCCTGAATGTCCCCGCCGCGTCGGTCAACTTCGGGTCGTGGGCCTCGGAGAATCTCTTCTTCGCCGTGCCGGAGCACATGAAGATTCGGCTGCCCTACATCCTGTCGCCCGACTGGTCGAAGGGAGTGGTCACGCAGGAGTCCGACTTCGATCACAACGTGAGCAAGGGGTGCCTTGGGTTCGCAGCCACCGTGCTCGGGCCGGGGGCAATTGGTAAGCTGGAGGGAACGGCGGTCGGTATCAAGCCGCTCTCTATGAGCAACGCTACTGGGGCGTACTTGCCAGGCGCAACCGGGGGTGGTTCTGGGTTGGGGCTCTTCGAGAACAGTTCTGCTCGTGTCTCCCAGAAAGGCCTGGAGCTCATCAGTGATCATCTTTCCCGATTCGGAGCTTGCGAACAGAATACGATGATGATGCAGCGGCTGAGATCTCTCGGCAGGTAGCCGAGGTCCACGGGGAATCGTCCGCGGCCAACCGGCCGGTCACTTCGCGACGAGCTTGTAGAGATGCGTTTTCGTTCGCAGGTAGAGGGCGCTTCCATAGACCGCGGGCGAGGCCATGCAGCCGTCGGCGAGTTTGTTCGTCGCGAGAACGTCGTAGGGCTCGGTGGCGGAGAGGACCGTCGTCTGGCCATCTTGGTCTGGGCAGTAGATCTTTCCGTCGGCCACGACCGGTGAGGAGGAAAACTCGCCGCCGAGCCGCTTCTGCCAGACCGCCTTGCCGGTGGCGGCGTCGAGCGCCGTGGCGGTGCCGGCATCGCCGACGATGAACAGCCGGTCGCCCAAAAGGAGCTGGCTCGAGCGCGTGCCCGAGCCCTGGGCGCTCGTCCAGGCGATCTTCGAGCCGGTGACGTCGCCGGTGCCGTCGGGATGGACGGCGAGGAGCTTCATGCCGCCGGCGGCGGTATTGAGATACACAATACCGTCACGGTACAACGGCCTGGCCGAGGCGTTCATCCCGCCATGCTTCACGCGCCAGATCTCGGTGCCGGTGACGGGATCGTAGGCAATCGTGGCGCCGGCGCTGGGAATGATCACCTGCGCGCGGCCGTCGACCTCGATCACGCTCCCGGTGCCATAGGCTTTCTTGGCGTCGCCGTCGTCGGTGCCGTAGTCGATGTTGCGGTCGTGCTTCCAGGCGATGGCGCCAGTGTGCTTGTCGAGGGCGACGACATACTGCACGTCGAAGCCGTCGAAGGGGACTATGAAAAGATCGCCATGGATGATCGGCGACGACCCGGGGCCGCGGTGGTGATCGCAGCGCAGGCTTTCCTGCTTCCAGAGGATCTCGCCAGTGTCGGTGTCGATCGCGGCGGTGCCGGAGCTGCCGAAGTGGGCGTAGAGCGTGTGCCCCTCGAGGACCGGCGTGCAGGAGGCGGGGCTGTTGAAGGCGTGACAGAAAGCTGGCTCGGGCGTCTCAAAGAGGGTGATGTCGCGGACGACCTTGCCGGTGGTGCAGTCGACGGCGACCGCCGAGAGCCGCTTCCCATCCTCGGTGGCATTGGTCATCCAGACGGTGCCGGCGGCGATCACCGGGCTCGACCAGGCCTTGCCCGGGACGGGCGTCTTCCAGGCCACCCCCTGCTCCTCGCTCCACTCGACGGGGAGGTTTGTTTCGTGCGACACTCCATCCCCGGTCGGCCCGCGGAAGCCGTTCCACGGCGTGTCGGCGGAGGCCCAGGGGCCAGCGCACGCCACGAGCAGGGCGGCGACGATGCGGCCGCCGAGATGATGCCGCCCGGTTTTCCCACCGGTTTTCCCTTTTGGAAACGTGAAACGCATGCCAAGGCACTCCGCTGAAGCTGTTCCTGCCGCCACCCACCCACGCCGCGACAGAGAGAATACGGTCCGGGGCCGGGGGCAAACCACCCCCGTCTGGTGTCTGCTGGCGCTTGCGCTGTTTGCCGCGGCCCCCGCGTGGACCGCAAGTGCCGGCGACTGGCCGCAGATCCTCGGGCCCGACCGCAGTGGCCGCGCGGCGGCCGACGAACGCCTCGCCGACACCTGGCCGGCCGACGGTCCCAAAGTCGCCTGGAAGAAGGCAGTCGGGAGCGGCTACGCCGGGATCGCCGTCGCCGCAGGGCGGGCGTTTCTGTTTCACCGGCAGGGGGCGAAGGAAGTCGTCGAAGCCCTCGATGCCGCCACCGGCGAAACGCTCTGGAGCGCCGGGTATGCCACGAGCTTCCGTCCGCAGGTGGGAGGGGGAGATGGTCCGCTCTGCGTGCCGGTGGTCTCTGGCGGCACCGTGATCACGTATGGTGCGCAGGGGGTCCTCTCGGCCCACGACGCAGCGACTGGAAAGCAACTCTGGCAAAGGCGGACGCACGAGGAGTATGCCGCCCAGGAAGGCTATTTTGGCGCCGGAAGCACGCCGGTCGTGGCCGGGGGGCTTGTGATCGTCAACGTCGGGGGAACGAAGGTTGCCGGGAAGAAGGCCGACTGCGGCGTGGTTGCCTTCCGCCTCGATTCCGGGGAGCCGGCGTGGACGGCGACGGCGGAGCCGGCCAGCTACGCCGCGCCGGTCGCGATCGATGTTGATGGCGCGCTGCGGGTGGCGATGGTGACGCGCTATCAGTGCCTCCTCATCGACCCGGCCACCGGGAAGGTCGCCTGGAGCTTTCCCTTCGGGATGCGCGGGCCGACGGTGAACGCCGCCACGCCGGTGCTGGGGGAGGCCGGTCACCTTCTTGTCACCGCGTCGTACGGGATCGGCTCGGTCTACGCGGCGATCGACAGCCGAGGCGTGAAGCCGGTGTGGGACGGCGCCGACAGCCTCGCCACGCAGTACTGCACGCCGGTCGTCGTTGGCACGCATGCCTATGCCCTCGACGGCCGCGAGGATGGCCCGCCGGGCGATCTGAAGTGCGTCGACGTGGCCACTGGCAAGGTCGCCTGGATCGAAAAGGGGTTTGGTTATGGAACGCTCGTGGCGGCCGATGGGAAGCTGATCGTCGTGCGCAATGACGGGAGCGTGAAGCTCATGAAGGCGTTGCCCAAGGGCCCCGAGATCCTCGCGTCGGCTCGCCCACTGATGGGGAGCGTCCGGGCCCTCCCCGCCCTCGCCGGCGGTCGGCTCTATCTGCGCGACGACAAGACGCTCGTCAGCCTCGACGTCGGAAAGTGACGGTGCCCTTCCCTGCCCCGCCGCGGGCCGCCGGAAGGAAAAGCTTTCCTGCCCGATGCGGCCGCGAAGCGGTAGGCTGACCAGACTAAATCAGCTCAAGTCCGAGGTTTCCCGATGTCGTTCTCGTCCGACCTGCGCGTTCTCTGGCACATGCTCTTCACCCCGATCAAGGGGGCGACGCATGCCGACCGGCTGAAGAGTTTTTAC
>SIAG01000208.1 GCA_009691925.1 Planctomycetaceae bacterium | reverse complement strand
ATCCCCGGGTTCGTCGGGGGAGCCTCAAGGCGATCGCAACGCTCCGCCCGGAGCCGGTCAAGTTGGCCAATCTTCTCAGTGACAAACTCTCCGATGCCGATCCCTCGGTCGTCATGCCGGCGATGGAGTCGCTTGCCGATCTCGGCGCTGATGCCGTGCCGATGCTCGTGGAATCGCTCAAAAACCCGAAGTCTCGCTATTGGGCGACGGTGGCGCTGACGGAGATCGGACCGCTCGCCGCCCCGGCCGCCGGTGCGCTCACCGCCGCGGCCCTCACCGGCGAGCCGGAGGAGCGGATGCAGGCGATACTGGCGCTGGCCGCGATCGGCGAGCCGGCAGCCGAAGCCGCCGATGAGCTCTCCGCCGCCCTCGACTCCCCCGACACCGCCGTGAGGTCATCGGCGGCCTACGCCCTCGGGCGGATGCGGGTCGCCTCGGCCGACGCCGCCCTCGAGAAGGCCTCGGCTGACGGCGATCCGTTCCTCGCCGGGGTCGCCTCGTGGGCCCGCGCCCGGATCCACCCCGAAGACAAGACGCTCGTCTCGGCGGCGCTGGCCAGCCTCTCCACGGCCCTCGGCTCCGATCGTGCCAACGCGCGGATCGTGGCGATGTCGGGGCTCTCCGATCTCACCGGCAGCCTCGACGACGCCGACGAGGCCGCCCTCGCGGACCGGTTCGTCGGGCTTCTCGAGGATGGGCAACCGGCGGTCCGGAGCGCGGCGGCCACGGCGCTTGTGCGCTTCGGGCCGACGGCTATCACCGCGCTGGAAAAGGCGCTCGACAAGCCGGCCCTGCGGACGATCGCGATCGAGCTTCTCGCTGCTGCTGGCTCCAAGGCCAAGCCGGCTGTCGACAATCTCGTCGCGGCGCTGTCTGACGCTGACCCGGCCACGCGTGGCGACGCTGCCGTCGCTCTGGCGGCAATCGGCCCCGATGCGGCCGAGGCTGTTCCGGCCCTGACCACGCTCCTCGCCGGCGACGAGAAGGAAGCAGCCCTGCGGTACGCCGCCGCGTACGCCCTCGGCCGGATCGGCCCGGCTGCGGCCCCGGTCGCGGAGACGCTCCGCGAGCTTTCGAAGTCGGACGATCAGCTCATGGCCTCCGTCGCCGTCTGGGCACTCCTGAAGATCGAGCCGGAAAACAAGGCCCAGGTGGCCGCCGCCGTGCCGGTCCTCCGCAAGGCCCTCCGTGGCGAGCGTGATCTAGTTCGCCTCGAGGCAGCGACGGCGCTCGGCGAGCTGGGGGGGGCGGCCGCGAGTGCCGTCCCGATCCTTGAGCTTGTCAGCGAGGACGACCCGCTCGCGGCGGTCCGCAGCGCCGCCGCCGCGGCGCTGGGGAAGATCAAGGCAGCTGGAAACTGAAATCCCGGGGCTCGGACGGCGCTCGGCCCTTGGAGCGTTCCGTCCCGGAACTGCACTATCACCCCCCACATAAGGGGAGTGGTGGGCGTGGCAAGGTCTGCGGTTCCCCCGGCCCCGGCTCCAGCCGTCTGCACCACCGACCGATAAAGAGAATGGCTGGATGTTCCGGGCCCTCTCCCCGCATATCGGTGTGGTGCCATGGCTCTCCCTGGGTGGTTCGGCTCGCTGTGGTTAACCCGCTTCTCCCGCCCGGCAGGGGAGAGGCCGATTTGGCAACATCTCCTCCGCACGCCGCCGCAGCGGATCCTCGAGATCGGGCTGGGGACGCTCGCCCGGACCGAACGGATGTTGTCGCTGGTGGGTGCGGCCACAGCCGGCACGCCGATCCAGTATGTCGGCATCGACCGCTTCGAGAGCCGGACTCCCGCTGACCCGCCCGGGGTGACCCTCAAGCAGGCCCATCAGCGGCTTACCACGCTTGCGAAGGTCCAACTCGTGCCCGGCAACGCCGACTCCGCCCTCGCCCGGGTGAGCAATCATCTCGGCGTCTTCGATCTCGTGTTGGTGTCGGCCGACGATGAGCCGAAGCATCTCGAGCGGAGTTGGTTCTTCGTCCAACGGCTCGTCCGGCCGACCTCCACGATCCTCGTCGAACCCTCCCACGGCCGTCCCTGGGAGCCCCTCCACGCCGCGGGGCTGGACGCTTTGGCGTCGCGGACGGTACTGCGCCGCGCGGCCTGAACGGGGGTTTGTGCCTCCCGCTCCACAGCTGGACGGCATCACCCCGTGGCCCTACCCGTCACCGGCGGCTACATTGCGGGTGCGGGCGCCCGGCTCCCGGTCCATCGGGGCCGACGGAGCGCCCACCAGCCCCGCCAACGACCCCTCCATGCCCGCTCCTCGCACGCTTCTGGACAAGATCTGGGACGACCATCTCGTCTGCAGCCCTGACGGCGAACAACCGCTGATCTACATCGATCGGCACCTCGTTCACGAGGTCACCAGCGCCCAGGCCTTCGAGGGGCTGCGGGTCGCCGGCCGGCGGGTGCGGCGGCCCGAGGCGACGTTCGCGACGCCCGATCACAACATCCCCACCACCGATCGCAGCCTCCCGATCGCCGACCCGATCTCGAAGCAGCAGATCGACACGCTCCGGGCAAATTGTCGGGAGTTCGGGATTCGCTTGTTCGATCTTGGCGACGCCGACCAGGGGATCGTCCATGTCATCGGCCCCGAACTGGGGATCACGCAACCGGGGATGACGATCGTCTGCGGTGACAGCCACACCGCCACCCACGGTGCCCTCGGAGCGCTGGCGTTCGGGATCGGCACGAGCGAGGTCGAGCATGTCCTCGCCGCGCAGACGCTCCGGCAGTCGAAGCCGAAGTCGTTCGAAGTCCGCGTCGAAGGGGAGCTCTATCCCGGCGTGACCGCCAAGGACCTCGTCCTCTACATCATCGGCCGCCTCACGACCGAAGGGGGTGCCGGCTACGTCATCGAATACACCGGCCCCTGCATCCGCCGCCTCGGGATGGAGGAGCGGATGACGGTCTGCAACATGTCGATCGAGGCCGGTGCCAGGGCCGGCATGATCGCCCCCGACCGGATCACCTTCGACTACTTGCGGGGCCGCGACCTCGTCCCGAAGGATTTCGACCGGGCCGTGGCCCGTTGGGAAACCCTCCCGAGCGATGCCGGCGCCCGCTACGACCGCAGCCAGACGTTCTCCGGCGGCGACGTCGTCCCGCAGGTGACCTGGGGAACGAACCCCGCGCAGGTTGTTGGGGTCGACGCCTCCGTCCCCGATCCGGCCTCGATGACCGATCCGAGCGACCGTTCAAGCGCTGCGCGGGCGCTTGAGTACATGGGGCTGAAAGCAGGGACGCCGATCGCGGCGATCCCGATCGACCGCGTGTTCATCGGCTCATGCACCAACAGCCGGATTGAGGATCTGCGGGCGGCGGCCGGAGTCGTCCGCGGCCATCAGGTGGCGTCGCGGGTCAGGGCGATGGTCGTTCCCGGGAGCGGCCGTGTGAAGCGCCAGGCCGAGGCGGAGGGGCTCGACAGGGTGTTCACCGCAGCTGGCTTCGAATGGCGCGAGGCGGGCTGCAGCATGTGTCTGGGGATGAACCCCGACACGCTCGCGCCCGGCGAGCGCTGCGCTTCGACGAGCAACCGCAACTTCGAGGGGCGGCAGGGGAAGGGGGGCCGGACCCACCTCGTCTCCCCGGCGATGGCCGCGGCCGCCGCCGTGACGGGGCACTTCACCGACATCCGCCAGTGGCGCTATCACTGATCGGTGACTGCGTCTCCCGCCTCTATTCCTATCGCCTCGCGATCGATCTCCCCACCGCCCCCGACGGAGTCTTCCCCCGTGCAGCCGTTCACGACCCTCACCGGGAACGTCGCCCCGCTCGACCGTGCCAACGTCGACACCGACCAGATCATCCCCAAGCAGTTCCTCAAACGAATCGAGCGGACCGGTTTCGGGCAATTCCTCTTCTTCGACTGGCGGTTCCTCCCGGACGGATCGCCAGACCCGGCCTTCGAGCTCAACCAGCCGATCCGCCAGGGGGCAAGCATCCTCTTGGCCCGCCGCAACTTCGGCTGTGGCTCGAGCCGAGAACACGCCCCCTGGGCCCTCGCCGACTACGGTTTCCGCTCGGTGATCGCCCCGACCTTTGCCGATATCTTCTTCAACAACTGCTTCCAGAACGGCATGGTTCCGGTGAAACTCGACGAGTCCGACGTCGAGGAGCTCTTCCGCCGCGCTGCCGCCGCGGAGGCCGCGGGTCAGGCCTACCGGCTGACGGTCGACCTGCAGTCCTGCCTGGTCCACGACGACGGCGGGTTCTCGCGGTCGTTCCCGGTCGATTCTTTCCGCCGGCACTGCCTCCTCGAGGGGCTCGACAACATCGATCTCTCCCTCAAGCACGTCGATCAGATCACCGCGTGGGAGAACGCCCACGGCCTGGCCCCTCTCCAGGGTGGCGCGACATGACCAACTCGATCGCGGCGCTCCTCCTGGCGGCGTGTCTGGGGAGCGTTAACGGTGCCTGGGGGCAAGCGATCGCGGCCAGCCCGCCGTTGGCTGCCGAGAATGGTGGGATGGAAGGGACGATCGTCGTCAACGATCTCGCCGGGCCCGTCGGCCTGGCGGCTTCCCCCACCGGTCAAACGCTCTTCGTGCTCCGGCTCCGGGACCGCGACGTGCTCGGCGTCGATCTCCAGGATCCAACCAAACGGTGGACCGCCGTCCCTGCCACGCCGGAGGTCGAGCCAAGAGCCTTGGGGATCATCGACTCGAGCACGCTCGCCCTCCTCGTCCGCGAGGAAGAGACCTGGTCGATCCGGGTCCACCGCCTCCCCGCACCGGGAACCCCCGCAGCGGCGGATCCGGTCCAGACGGTCAAACTCGGCGCGGCGACCGAAGCCGGCGAGAGTTCCCCGGCGATCCTCGTCAGTCCGTCTCGCGACTGGCTTGCCGTCACCGGCCTGCCGGGAGCGATACCCAGGATCGTCCGCCTGACCATCACCGGAGCGAGGCTGGGAACCCCGTCGGAACGCCGCTGCCCCGCGCTTGCCGACAGGCCTTCGGCGGTGACCGTCGGCAGCGGCGGAGAGTGGGGGCTGTTCCTGCCTCCCTCCCCCGCTGCGGCCGGCCGGGGCACGCTCCTCGCCTGGGTCTCCCCGAGCGGAGCCCAGCGGTTGCTCCAGCTCGACTCCGGCCTGGAGCGGGTCACGGCCGCGGCGTGCTGCCGTGAGACCGGCCTGCTGTGGGCTTTGGCCGGGGGGGGGGTCTCCGGCGGAGGGGCGGAGGGGCTGTGGCGGGTCGACGCCGCCTACGTCGAGGGGCGGCAGGTGGCCCGGGCGGTGGACATCGCCGCGCTCCCCGCTCCGACCGGCCTCGTCTGTCTCCCCAACGGGGAAGTCGCCGTCTCCCACGGCACGGAGTCGTCACGAATCATCCGTTTCTCGCCGCGGGTCGGCGGCCCCAAGGAACCAACCCGATGACCACCCCCCGTCGACAGAAGATCGAGGCGATGCTGGCGGACGAACCGGACGACGTCTTCCTCCGCTACAGCCTGGCTTTGGAGCTCGAGAACGAAGGAGAGTGGGAAGCGGGCCTCGATATCCTCCAGACGCTTGCCCGCAGCACGCCTCCCTACGTGCCGGCTTTCCAAATGGCGGCCCAGCACTTGGTCAAGCACGAGCGCCCCGACGAGGCCCGCGCTTGCCTCCGCGAGGGGATCGAGGCAGCGCGGGGTGAGGGGCTTTCGCACGCGGCCGCCGAGATGGCGGAGTTGCTGATGAGCCTGGGAGCCGGCGGCGAGGGTTGACCGCCGTCCACTCCCCGCCACGAGCCCGTGAACAAGCTACGAGCCGGCGAAGGCGGGCGCTGCCTGGCTCAACCGGCCACGGTCTCACAGGGGGGCTCGGCAGCCTCGGCCCCGCGCGTGATCACGAAGCCCATCTCCTCGATCATCCGGTAATCCGATTCGGGGAGCTGCCCCTTCGTCGTCAGATAGTCCCCCACGAACATCGAGTTGGCGGCGTAGAGCCCCAGTGGCTGAAGCGATCCGAGATGGATCTCCCGCCCACCGGCGATGCGGATCTCCGCCGACGGGTTGACCAAACGCATCATCGCCAGCCCGCGGAGGCAGTCGCGGGGCGTCAGCGGCGCAGTCCCTTCCAGCGGCGTGCCGTCGATGGCGTTGAGGAAGTTGAGCGGAATCGATTCGACCCGCAGCGAGCGCAGTTCCATCGCCATGTCGACCAGATCGGCCCGCGTCTCCCCCATCCCCATGATCCCGCCGCTGCACAACTGGAGGCCGGCGGAACGGCAGGCGGCGAGCGTCGCCACCCGGTCTGCGTATCCGTGGGTCGTGCACACCTCAGGGTAGAAACGTTCGCTCGTATTGAGATTGTGATTCACCTTGTCGACGCCCGCGGCGGCGAGAGCCCGAGCCTGATCGGGGGTGAGAAGGCCGAGGCAGGCACAGATGTTGAGGTCGTAGCGGGCCTTGATCTCCGGGACGATGCGGCAGACCGCGTCGATCTCCCCCTGCGTGGGACCGCGTGCCGAGATCACGATGCAGAACGTCTTCGACTGCTGCTCGGCGGCGAGCCGGGCCCCCTCGAGGAGCTTCGGCGCGGAGAGGAGGTTGTAGCGGGGGATCTCCGCGTCGGAGACCTTCGACTGGGAACAGTAGCCACAGTCCTCCGGGCAGAGGCCGCTCTTGGCATTCATGAGGAAAAACAGCTGAACGGTGTTGCCGAAGTGACGGTGGCGAACGCGCCACGCGGCGGAGAGCACGTCGAGGATCTCGACGTCGGCCGAGTCGAGCACGGCGATCGCTTCAGCGGGGTTGATCTCCCCCCCAGCGAGAACCCGGTCGGCAAGCGCTCCCCAGGCTCCGGCGGGGCGCATCGCTCCGGCGTCCGCCCGATGGGACGAGGAGGGGGAGTCGACCGACGGGGTGACTGGCATGGAAACGGTCTCTGGGGGGCGCGGGGACGGGGTGTCGCTTCCGGACGCAGCCACCGTCATGACGGGGAATGTATGCGAAGCAGCCCCGCCCCGCCAAACGCCCTGGCCGCTCTTCCCCGCGTTCCCTCCAATATCTCCAGCACGCCCCTGCGTTCCCCCCGATATCTCCAGGATGCCCCCGCGGCGACGGGATCGGCGCGGACGGGGGGGTTTGTGTCGGCAGCACCCCGGTTTGTGGAAATCTTTCGCCCCGTCACATCCGATACCTCTCGGACGACTGTTCACCGCAGCGCATCCAGAGGAATCGTCAAACATGGTCCGGACACGAATCCCCGAAGCGTCACTCGTCGGGTTGCTCGCGGCGCTTGCCACATTCTGTGCACTCGAGGCCCGCGGGGAACAGCCCTATTCGATCGTCGGCCAATCGGGGCCC
>SIAG01000207.1 GCA_009691925.1 Planctomycetaceae bacterium | reverse complement strand
TCGCCCCCTCGTAATTGATGAACGCCAGGCCGGTCTGCTTGAGATTGTTGGAGCAGGCGCTACGGCGGGCCGCCTCACGTGCCGCCTGAACGGCCGGGAGGAGGAGGCCGACGGGTGTGCCGATGATGGCGATGACCACGAGCAATTCGACCAGCGTGAAGCCGGCCTTGGACGGACGGTCGGAACAGGACAGACGCATGGAAGACTCCTCGAAGAGGGAGGAAGCAATCGAGCGATGAAGGCGATGAAAGAACGCGTCGACAGAAGAGATTGTCGGGACGATCGGTCCGGAGCGGTGGCAGAGCCCCCGCGCCGCATTCGAACCCCCCCAGCCTCACATCATAGGGGTATCGGCGAACGGCCACAAGGAATGGTCCGCCTGATCGCTCGGACTCGGTCGGGACACTCCGCGTCCGCTGGTCAGGTCAGCCGCACCGCCGGTTGCCACCCTATCGGTTGGATGTGTCCGTTCCGTGTGCCGGGAGGGGATTCCACGGGAGTCATTCGTAGATCGGGCAGAAGGCCCCGAAGGCCGCTTCGCAGAAGACCCCCGGGTCGTTGAACCGCTGCCCCCGGTCGAGGGCGGAAATCGCCGCCATCTGATCCCCGGTGAGGGTGAAGTCGAAGAGCTCGAGGTTTTCTTTGAGCCGCTCGCGGCGGGAGGTCTTGGGGATCACGGCCGTCCCGCGCTGCACCCCCCAGCGGAGGAGAACCTGAGCCGGGGTTCGTCTGCAGGCACTGGCGGTGTCGCGGATGAGGGGATGGTCGAGGAGCGATTCCTCCGGCCGGGCCATGCCGAGGGGGACGTACGACGGGGCTCCCAGCGGCGAGAAGGCGGTCACGGCGATCCCCTGTTCCCGGCAGAAGCGCAACAGCTTCTCTTGGGCGAGGAGCGGGTGGAGCTCCACCTGGAGGACAGCCGGCGGGATTCGCGCCCCGGCGAGGAGATCGCGGAGGAGCGCAGTCGAGCAGTTGCAGACCCCGATACGGCGCACGATTCCGGCCCAGACGAGCTCCTCCATCGCCCCCCACGTCTCCGCCAGAGGGACATTGACCATCTCCATCCGCGGCCGGGATGCCGTCGGGTCGTGGATCCAGCCAGGGGGATAGCGGACGTCGAAGGGGACAAACCGCTGGGCGATCGGGTAATGGACGAGGTAGAGATCAAGGTGGTCGAGGCCGAGGTCGACCAGCGTCCGCTCCGCGGCCGCGCGGACATGCCGTGGGTCGTGGTAGGTGTTCCAGAGCTTCGACGTCACCCACAGATCCTCGCGCCGACAGACGCCGGCGGCGAGGCTCGAGCGGATCCCCACGCCGGCCTCGACCTCGTTGCCGTAGTCGCAGGCCGAATCAAGGTGCCGGTAGCCGACCCGCAGCGCTTCCTCGACCATCCCGGCAGTGTCGGCCCGGTCGATCTTCCACAGCCCGAGCCCTACCGCGGGGGGCGAGCTCTCGGGAGTCACGGGGAGCTTGGGAACGGCAGACGGCATGACGACCTCGGCGGGCGTGGGGAGAGAATGGGCCTCCACGATAGCAGGCCGGGGGCGCGACGCGCGGGGAGCCGGCACCGCCGGAAGTCAGTCGGCGCGGGGGCTGGGGGGGAGCGGAGGTGGTGGCACCGGCTTAATCCGCCCCCGCCATCGTTCTGAGCTGGCGGGGCGTTTGCCGCCACGCGGTGGCGCCCGGAGGACCATCAGCCCGGCCAGGAGGGAAAGCCCGAGGACGATCCAGAAGCGGAGTGGCATGGAGTGGCGGCAGCGGGGTGGGGATGCCCCGGTCCGGGTGTGCAAATTGCGGAGTACACACCCGGACCGTTGGGGCACCCTTCTGGGGCTCGTGGCGACGGGAGCTTTCCCCCGCAGCGCGTCTTGAATCGACCGGGCCGCATCCCGGTCTGGGGTCTCGATTTCCTCGTGATCAGGTGAGGTGGTAGGCCGACTCGCCGTGCTCGGCGTAGTCGAGCCCTTCGGCCTGGGCCTGGTGGCTGACGGTGAATCCGATCGTCTTGTGGATCAAGAACCCGAGGACGAGCGTGCAGAGGAAGGCGTAGCCGCCGGCCCAGAGCAGGCCCTGCGCCTGGATCAGGACTTGGTCCATGCCTCCCACGGCCGGCCGGATGCAGAACAGGCCGACGAGGAGGGCGCCGAGGGCACCACCCACGCCATGGACGCCGACGACGTCGAGCGAGTCGTCATAGCCGATGAGCGGCTTGGCCTGAACGGCGAGGAAACAACCGACACCGCCGAGGAGCCCGATCAGCAGGGCGCTGAACGGGCTGACGTGCCCGGCACACGGCGTGATCGCCACGAGCCCCGCCACCATGCCGGAGGCGAAGCCGAGGGACGACGGCTTGCCGACCTTGAGCCACTCAGCCAACACCCACGCCCCGGAGGCAGCGCTGCCGGCGATCGCGGTCGTGGCGAAGGCGAGCACCGCGACGCCTCCGGCGACCGGAAGGAAATCCTTGCCGACGGCGATCGCCGATCCGGCATTGAAGCCGAACCACCCGACCATCAACATCGCAGCACCGATGAGCGTCCAGCCGACGCTGTGGGGCACGAAGTGGCCGCCCGGATAGCCACGCCGCTTCGGCAGGATGAGCAGGAGAGCCAGCGCCGACACGCCCGCCAGGACGTGAACGACGGTGCCGCCGGCGAAGTCGAGCACGCCCTTCTGGAACAGCCAGCCGTTGACGTTCCAAACCCAGTGGCAGACCGGGTTGTAAACGATCGTTGCCCACAGAACCGTGAACAGACACCAGGCACTGAACTTCACCCGTTCGGCGATCGCTCCGACGATGAGGGCCGGCGTGATGATTGCGAACATCATCTGATACATGGCGAAGAGAAGCTCCGGCACACCGTTGGGGGCTGCTTCGACCGTATCGCCGCTGGTCACGATCCGCTCGTAAGCGTTCGCGCCGTCGACGCTCAGCTCGGCGAACGAGCTCAGGAAGACGAGCCCCGGATCCCAGCCGAGGTAGCTGTGCTTAGGAAGTTCCTTGCCGTCGGGGCCGACACCGGCATCGAGGGCGATGGCCGAGGGAACGGCGAAGGCCATGTTGTAGCCGTAGGCCACCCACTCGATGGCGACGATCGGGACGCAGATCATCACAAGCATGAACATGTTGAGCACGTTCTTGGCCTGCACCATGCCGCCGTAGAACAGGGCGAGGCCAGGCATCATGAAGAACACGAGCGCGGCGCTGACGAGGATCCAGGCGGTCGACCCGGTGTCGTAGGTGCCCCTCAGATGGGCCGCGGCATGGGGCTGGGCGTCGGCACCCGCGACGGCGTCGGCGGGTGCCGCAACGGCGACGGCCACGGGCGGCTCCTCGACGGCGGCTTGTGCCCAAGCACCTGGACAACTTACGAACAAACAGACGGTCGCGATGACCGTCGCAAGCGACAGACGAAACATGAAAACTCCTCTCGGGTGAAGACCCCGACGCCCAAGGGCGGTGCGGGGCTGGACAGGGGCCGATGCGAAGGTCAGGAAACGATCGCACGTCCCCCGCAACGCGGGAGAGGGAACGCAACAGCGCCGTGGGGCGCTGCCAGACTCGGATCACACATCGCTCGACACCAGAAGGGTGAACTAGGGCGCCGCGGGGACCACCTCCGGAGTGGCCTGAATCCACGGCAGCCGGTTTTTGAACCGGCCGAAGAGCTGGTAGTGCAACCCCCGTGCCACAACGCAACCGATCCGGAAAGTCCGGGCGTCAGTGGAGAAAGAAGCGCTTTTTTCCGGCGATTAACCAGTTTTCAGCCGCCCGCGTTCCCGACGGGTGGATGGTCTTTGGGGCCGAGGGCCGCCCGGTTTGCCGGCATGGCGTGCCGCGCGCCCAGGCAGCCGTCGGTGGCCACCCACGCCGAAGACGAACCGGCACCGGGCCGGATGTCAGAGGAACTTCGCGTAGGGGTGGAAGCGGAAGCGGTTCTCGGGGTCGACGCGTTTCTTCTCCGCGCGGACCATCTCCGCCATCGCCTCCGAGCCGAAGATCAGCGCGGGCGAGACGGCGGAGCCCGGATCGTCGGGTTGGGAGTGTGTCCCGCTAAAGTCGACCGCCAGCCCCTCCACGCCCCGGGCCTTCTCGATGACGCTCCGGGTCATGTCGGCGATCTCCTGCCGCTCGGCCGGCGTCTTCTCCTTTGCGTCGTACATCGTGATCAGATCGACGAAGAAACGGTGTCGGCAGTTGCCGCTCGGGAGGGGTTTCTTGGCCATCGCCGACCCGCCGAGCGTGCGGATCTCCACGATCGAGAAGGTCGCCTCGTCGAGCGGGCTGCCGGCGACGACCGTGTCGCAGATAAAATCGAGGATCGCGTCTGTCGGTGGGCCCTCGGTGCCCATGCAATGTTGCAGCATCGCCAGCGGGCTCCCCTTCATGGCGTTAATCACCGGCCAGAGGGCAGCTGCCGTTTCGTACCAAGAACTCAAATGCGACGAGGCCACGACCGGGAGCTTGAGCCGCTGGGCGAGCGCCTCGAGTGCCGCGACGAGCTCCGCCATGCTCCCCCGGAAGGTGTCGTAGAACACGAACGTCGCCACGAGGGCCTTCGTGCCCGTGACCACCAATTCCATCGCCACGCCTTCGTCGGGGAGGACACGCTCAGCTTGGAAGCGGAGTGCCTCACGCGCGAAGGCCACCGCCTGGTGCCTGGTCTCGAAGGAGATGACCCGTTGCTCGGCCCCGCGGACGACGCTCTCTGGCTCCATCTCGAGCGTCAAATCGACGACGATTCCCAGGGCGCTGCCAGCCCCGAGCATTGCCGTAAAGAGCTCGTCGTCGGGGGTGAGCACGCGGATCTCGCCCGCCGCCGTCACCACCGTGAGCCTCGTCACCCGCTGCCCGAGCAACCCGAGCCGGCGCGAGAAATAGCCACTCAAGCCGCCGTTGACGACATAGCCGACCACCCCGACACCGGGCCCCGTGCCCACTGGCAACGCGCCCTTGCGCTCCTTCACCGCCTCGACAAGCTCGCGAAACACGACGCCGCCGCCGACGGTGACCAGCGCCCGCCCCTCCTCTTCGTGAAACTCGATCGACTTCAGATGCGCCATGTCGAGGATCACCGCGCCGTCGCTGGCGACGGTGGCGGCGTTGGACGACTCGTGCCCGCCGCAGACGCTCCCCACCGGCGTTTCTGCCGGCAGGGATCGGACGAGGTCGGCGATCTCCTCGGCCGACCGGGGAAGGAAGATCTCCCGGGCCTTGGTCACAACTGGCCCGGCGCTGTCGGCCCCTAGGAGCCTGTTGCCACTGACGCACGACGCGCGCTCGGCGAGCCAGGTGGCTTTCTCGGTCACATGCTCGATCGCGGCAGAGGCCCGTTCGCTCCCGGAGCCGGTGACGACCGTTCCAGCAACCAGCCCGATGCCGCCGATGGCCGCCTGCTTCAACACGAATCGACGGGAGACATCGTCATGGTTCTCTGTCGACAAGGGGTGCACGCTCCACGAAGGGGATCAGTCCTGGCAACGAATGGAGCCTCTGTCATACACGCGGCCCCCCGCCGGCTCCTACGGCGTTGTCGGCGGGAGGCGCGGTCAGCCGCTGCCCCTTGGGAGTGGCGGAAGGCAGGGAAGACGAAGTGACTGCAGATCGTGATAATGGCCAGTCAGCCCGGCTCAAGTCCGCTTCTCACGCCTCCGTTCTGGGGGCACTTTTTCGGCGGCGGACGTTTTCAATGACCAGACAGAACATCCAGAAAGAGCACCATGTACGACCTGATCGGTGACATCCACGGCCACGCCATGGAGCTGGAGCAGATCCTTCGTGAGCTGGGCTATGCCCGACGCAACGGGGCGCACCAGCGAACAGACCGGAAGGTCGTGTTTCTCGGGGACTTCATCGATCGCGGACCTCAGATCCGCGAGACCCTGGAGATCGTTCGCCCGATGGTGGACGGAGGTCACGCCCTGGCCGTGATGGGGAACCACGAGTTCAATGCCATCGCCTACGCCACGCCCGACCCCCAAAAAAACGGCGACTTCATCCGGCCCCACAGCGAAAAAAACCAGCGGCAGCACCGGGAAACCCTGCGGCAGATGGCCGGCCATGAAGCGGAGTGGCATTCCTATCTTGATTGGTTCCGGAGCCTGCCGATGTGGCTCGATCTCGATGGCGTGAGGGCCGTGCACGCCTGCTGGGACGAGACCAGGATGGCCGTTGTCGGTGGCGCAACTGGCCCGATTGACGAGGCGTTTCTCGAGCGATTCAGTGTCGACAGCAGCTTCGGGCGGGCCGTCGATGTGATTCTCAAGGGCAAGGAGATGAAGCTGCCGGCAGGCTGCTGCTTCCTCGACAAGGACGGCCACGAGCGGACCGAGACTCGGACGAGGTGGTTTGAGCCAGCCGAGGGACGCAGCTATGGGGATTACGCGCTGATTGGCGAGGACCGGGAGAATCCAGCCGCAATCAAGGGCGACCGTTGGCACGAACCCGTGAGCCCAGACATCGTCGATGATGCTGTGCCCTACCCTGCGGATCAGATCCCAGTCTTCATCGGGCACTACTGGCTGGATGGCAAGACCCCGCGCAGGCAGACCGCGAACGTGGCGTGCCTCGACTGGAGCGTTGCCAAGGGAGGCTTTCTCTGCGGGTATGAATGGAACGGAGAGGCCACGGTCTCCGACACGGCCTTCCGAATGGTGGCGGCGGCAGGCAGCAAGGCCTGACAGGCCCGCGTGGGACGAGCCTGTTGTTTGATTCGTGGCAGAAGCAGGTGGGGCACCGCTTTGGAGAGTCCGTCACATCCTCTCAGGAAGCTTCGGTGCCCCGCTAAGACGAATGGTGGGGAATCCGGAACACGTTCCGGGAGTGTGGAGGCTCGTGAGGCTGCTGCTGTCCGACATAGAAAGCAAACACTGGCCGTGGGTCATGACAAATCCTGCGTCAGCACGACTCGATAGCGTGCCTTGCCAGAGCGAAGATGGTCGATCGCCTGATTGGCCTTGCTCATCGGAAAGGTCTCGCAGACGGCGTTGATGTCATGGCGTGCGCAGAACTCGAGCATGTCGGCGGTGGTCGCCGGGCTGCCCAAGGGGGAGCCGGAGACGGTCTTCTGCCCCACCATCAGCGGGAAGGCCCCGATCTCGAGTGGCTCGAGGACGGCACCGACAAAGTGGAGGTGACCGCGGGGCCGGAGGGCCCCGAGATAGGCCTGCCAGTTGAGCTTCACGTTGGCCGTCACCAGGATGAAGTCGAGCGTGCCGGCAATGCTTCCCAGCTGGGCGTCGTCGGTGCTGCTCAGGGTGTGGTGCGCACCGAGATGCTTGGCCTCAGCCGCCTTCGCTTCGGAGCTGGTAA
>SIAG01000206.1 GCA_009691925.1 Planctomycetaceae bacterium | reverse complement strand
CGGCGCGCTGCTTGGGTTTCTGATCCCGGTCATAGGCCTCGTGCTCGTACCGGAGCAGCGCCAGCTCTTCTTCGCCCACCGGCTCGCCGGGGGCGGAGAGGATGTTGCCGGCGGCGTAGCGGACGACCTGCTGCGGCGTCTTCTCGCGAGCCTCGGTCCGCGCCTGCTGCGTCGCCTCGGGATCGATCTCGAGTGATCCGGCGAGCTTCGGCTCGATCCAGGCGTCGATCCTGTCGGCGAACGCCCCCGCGCCGAGCTCCTCTTCGAGGCGGAGCCGGAGCCGATTCTTCGCCTCCCCGAGGAGCACGTCGGCCACTTGGACGCGGGCGATCGTGGCGAGATTTCCAAGCGGATGGACATCGATCTCCGTCTGGCTCCCCTCGTCGAAGGCGTGCTGAATCGTCTCGAGGACGCCGGTCGCGATCAGGTCGGAGAAAGCCTGATCGATCCCCTTGTCGAACTCGAGTTGCTTCTCCTTCGTGTCGAGGTGCGTACGGAAGGCTTCGAACTCGGCGACGTGCGCTGCCAGCGCTGGGTCGACCGGGGCATCAGAGCCCGCGCCGGCCGCTTCCGCTTCGCCGCCGCCCCGGTCCCCAGCGGCATCCTCCGCGGTGGACGCCCTGTCGGCGGCCGCGTCCGGTGTCTTCGCCGCGCCCGGTCGGCCGCTGTCGATCGCCGCCCGCTCCGGGAGGTCGACGAGCACCGCGTCTGCGTCGGGGGCGAACTCGAGCCACGCGTCGCGGGAGACGACATCGAGGGCGTCGGCGGCGCCGATCTCAGCAGCCCGGTTCTTCAGCCCGTCGCGGAGCCGCAGCAGCGGGGCCGGATCCTGGGTGTAAACGACGCGCACCTGGGCCGCGGCTCGCTCCTCGGCAGTGCGGGTCAGCCCCTGATCGGGCTTTTCGAAGGGGACGCGGGCGGCGATCCCCCGGGTGGCCACCGAGCCGGAGTGCCACGGCATCGGCTCGGTCCACCCATGGAGCGCGATCAGGAGTACGGTGGCCGCTCCCAGACAGAGCGCCAGCCGGAGGAGAACCTCCGATCGCGACACGCGCTCGAAGAGCGCCCCGAGCAAGCCCTGTGGCCCTTCCACGGAATGGCCGCGACGGACGGTGCGGCGGTAGGAAGATGGGGCGACGGGCATGGTGCGGCGATGGCGACAGAGGGGATGGAGGTTCGATCAGCGCGGCGGGCGACCGTGGTCGTCATGGGCATCGTCGTCGTAGGCCTCGACGATCCGCTGAACGAGCGGGTGACGGACGATGTCGCGGCCGGCCAGCCGCACCCGGCAGCAGCCGGGGACCTGCTGGAGGCGCCGCATGGCATCGACGAGGCCGCTGGTCCGGTTCGGGGGGAGATCGACCTGCGTGGTGTCGCCGGAAATCACCATCTTCGAGCCGATCCCGAGCCGCGTCAGAAACATCTTCATCTGGGAGACGGTCGTGTTTTGGGCCTCGTCGAGGATGATGAAGGCGTTGTTGAGCGTCCGCCCGCGCATGTACGCCAGCGGCACCATCTCCACGACATCCTGCTCGCCGAGTCGCTTGAGCAACTCGAAGTCGATCAGTTCGCGGAGGGCGTCGAGGAGCGGACGCAGGTAAGGGTTGATCTTCGCCTGGAGATCCCCCGGCAGGTAGCCGAGGCTCTCGCCGGCCTCGACCGCGGGGCGCACCAGGATGATCTTCCGCACCTGCTCGGCCCGCCACAGCGACACCGCCATCGCCACGGCGAGGAACGTCTTTCCGCTCCCTGCCGGGCCGCTGCAGAGGACGACATCATGATCGCGGATCGCCCGCACGTAGGCCGCCTGCCCCTCCGACCGCGGCAGGACATGCCGGCCGGCCCGGTGGATGTCGATCGGCTCGTGGTGGACCGGAGCCTCCTCGCCGGTGACGATCGCGATCGCCTGCGCGACATCGGTGCCATCAATGGCGCCACGCTCCCGGGCGACGCGGTCGAGCTGCTCAAACACCGTCGTGGCCCGTTTGACGGCCTGGTCCTCCCCTTCGATGCGGATGGAGCCCTCCCGCGCGGAGACATTTACCCCCAAGCTCGAGCGGATCCTGCGGAGATGCTGGTCCCTTGGGCCAAAGATGGCCAGGATCCGCTTGGAGTCGACCACTGCGATCGTGGTGCGGGACATCGGAGCCCGCGACGCATAAGGCGTCGACGGTCGAGAGAGAGGAGAGGATCGACCCAGATCGCTGGAGTATACCCGCCGCCGCCGGTCACGCCGGCGGGGATCCTCCGGCAGGTTCCTCGCCCGCCGCAGCCCGGCAGTCTCCCGGCCCGAAAACCGGCCGGAAAGCCCGGAATGCGGCCGGCCGAGCCCGACCGGCCCCGCCGCGTCATTCGGCGCGGCGGAAGCAGTAGACCCGGGCGGCGGTGCGGACCAGGAGCCGCTCGCCGGCGAGGGCCGGCGTCGCCATGCACATGTCGTCTTCGGCGAGGGAGTTGGTGTGGAGCGGCGCGAAACTGTCCCCCCCCTGAAACACAAATGTCACGCCATCCTCGTTGAGGCAGAACACTTTTCCGTCGGCCCCCCACGGCGACGCCGTGAAGGCCCGCCCTGCGGGGATCCGTTGCGGGGAGAACAGCTCCCGGCCGTCGCTCCCGGCATAGGCGGCGAGGAAGCCGCGGTCGTGGAGGACGTAGACGCGCCCGTCGAGGGCCACCGTCGACGGGTTGTAGGGGGCGGCCGACGGCTGACTCCAGGCGATCGCCGCGTTGGACGTCGCGCCTGGCGCCAACGAGATGTCGCCGCTGGCACCGGGGCGGATCGCATACAGCGGCTTGCTGCGGTCCATGACATAGCCCGACGAGACACAGAGCAAGCCGTCGTGCTCGTAGGGCGTGGCGATCGTGATCGACGACATTCCCTGGAGCGACCAGAGGAGCTTCCCGTCGGTGTCGTACGACCGCACCTTTCCGGTGCCGGCGGTGACGATCTCGGTGCGCTCGGGCGTCACCCAGACAAAGGGCGTGGCCCAGTTGCTCTTCTCGTCGCGATCGGTCTTCCAGATCTCGGCGCCGGTAGCGGCGTCGACGGCGACGATTCCCGAGGCTTCCTGGTTGTCGTCGACGAGATAGATCCGGCCATCATGGAGCGCCGGCGAGGCCGCGGTGCCCCAGCCGTTGCGCATCGCATGCACTGGCAGCTCGCGGCGCCACTGTTGGTTGCCGTTGTGATCGAGGCAGAAGAGGCCGACATTGCCGAACAGGCACCACAGCCGATCGCCGTCAACGACCGGCGTCTCGGCGGCATAGCTCCCCTTCACGTGGATCGGCTGTTTCGGCTTCCCCTCATGGACGGTCTTCTCCCAGCGGATGCTCCCCGATTCGAGGTCGAGGCAGAGCACCTTCCACCGGTGGGTTGCGTCCGAGGGCTCCGCGCGGTCACCGCCGAAATACAGCCCCTTTTTCGCCTCCTCGACCTCCCCGGTCGATTCGCACGTCGTGAGGAAGATTCGGTCTCCCCAGACCACCGGCGACGACCACCCGCGGCCGGCGAGGTCGGTCTTCCAGGCGACGTTCTCCGTGGCCGACCAGCGATCGGGGAGGCCGGCCCCGAGCGCCACGCCCCGCGCCGCCGGGCCGCGAAAGGCCGGCCAGTTGCCGTCGTCGGCCTGAGCCGGGCGGGCGCTGCACGAAAAGCAGAGAAGGGCCACGGCGAGAAGCAGGCGATCCATGGAAAGTCCCCGGGGAAAGTGGCGGCGCGGTCGCGATCGACGGCGCCTGTTCAGGAAGGAAACGAAAACACCCACAGCAACCATGCGGCAGGCGCGGCGAAGAGCAGCGAATCGACCAGATCGAGCGCACCTCCGAGGGCACCGAGCGCTCCCCCCGAATCCTTGACGCCGGCCTCGCGCTTCAGCAGCGACTCGGCCAGGTCGCCGAGCATCCCGGCCGCACCGACGACCCCGCCGTGGACGATCCAACCGCCAAACGGCCCGGCGCTCCCGCCGTCGGCAGGCGTCAGCAGCCCACGGAGCGCGACCAACACGATCCACGAGGCGATCAAGGCCCCGCACAACGATCCCAGCGCTCCTTCCCAGGTCTTCCCCGGGCTCAACGTCGGTGCCATGCGGTGACGGCCGACGGTCGAACCGACCAGGTAGGCGAGCACATCGCCGAACTTCACCGCCGCGATCATCCCCACCAGCGGCGCGAGCCCCGGCCGGTGCCAGCCCCCCTCGTACGTTGGCGTGCCGGTGAGCCGCAGGCTGACGACGAAGCCCATCGGCAGGGCGATCACAAACAGCCCCAGGGCCGTTCCCGCCAGCCGTTGGATTGCCCCATCCCCTTGGCCGTACCAAACGATCTCCACGAGCATTGCCCCGATCATCGCGGCCACGACGGCCGCGGCAGCCCATCCGGCCGGGTTGAGCGGCGCTCCCCCGCCGGACGCGGCGCGAAACGCCGGACTGCCCAGCGCCGCCGCTAGGGGCACGGCGACACAACCGGCGACGAGGACACCCACCCGCGGCCCGAGCCCGCGGTGGGCCAGGATCAGCGCACACTCAAGCGCTGCGGCACCTGCCAGGAGGAGCGCCACAGGGAGGAGCCACAGCGCCGGGCCCGCGCCCCACAGGCCGACAAAATCGGCCCATACCAGCGGCAGGAACGCGCCGAGCAGGCCAAAGCCCATGACGACGCGAGCCATCCGCGTGCCCGCGGCGGGCCGGGGGGGCACGTATTCGGGAACCGGCGTGGTCAGGCCTGGCAGGGTCACGGTTTGCCGAGCCCCCCGAAGCGACGTTCCCGGGAGGCGTAGGAGGCGAGGGCGGCGTCGAGTTGCCCCTCATCGAAATCGGGCCACGCGGCGTCGGTCACCCACAGCTCGGCATAGCTGATTTGCCAGAGGAGGAAGTTGCTGACGCGCATCTCGCCGGCGGTGCGGATGAGGAGGTCGGGATCGGCCATCCCGGCGGTGTCGAGGGCCCCACTGAAGCGTTCCTCGTCGATCGCGTCGGGATCGAGGCTCCCCGCGCGCACTTCACGGGCCAGGCGCCGGGCGGCCTCGACAATCTCGCCGCGGGCACCGTAGTTGATCGCCAAGCAGAGCTTCATGCCGTCGTTGCCGGCCGTCAGTTCGGCGGTCCGGTCGAGGGCGGCGAGCGTCTCCGCGGGGAGCCCTTCGCGGCGCCCGATCATCGACAGCCGGACGCGCTGCTCCATGAGGAGCGCCCGCTCCTCGACGACATACTGCTCGAGAAGGCACATCAGGAAGGAGAGCTCGGTCTCGGGGCGCCGCCAGTTCTCGCTCGAGAGGCAATAGAGCGTGAGTTGCTCGATGCCGAGGCGAACGCACTGCTCGGTTGTCTTGCGGACACTCGCCACGCCGCGGCGGTGCCCTTCGATGCGCGGCAGGCCGCGATTGCGTGCCCAACGGCCGTTGCCGTCCATGATGATGGCGACATGCCGCGGAGGGGCATCGGGGCGCGGCGGGGTCGGGGCGCTGGACGCGGGGCCGACCGGCGCCGCCACCGGCGTCAGACGTTCGCCGCCGAGGGGTGCGGGTGTGGTGGCCATGGCTTGGGGGGGCTGCCGACGACGTTGCGGTCACGGAGGATCGTCTGCGCCCGGTCGGGGCCGACGGAGACGATCGACACCCTCCGGCCGAGGAGCTCGCCGATCCGGTCGAGATAGGCCCGGGCCTGGGGGGGAAGATCATCGTAGCCCCGCACGCCGGTCAGGTCGTCCCTCCAGCCAGGGAGGGTCTCGTACACCGCCACCGCCTGTTTCAGGTCGTCGATGTGGCTGGGGAAGTGGCTGATGCGCCGACCGTCGATCTCGTAGGCCGAGCAAATCTTCACCTCGTCGAGCCCGGAGAGGACGTCGAGGAGCATAACGGCGAGGCAGTCGACCCCGGAGAGCCGGGCGCTGTAGCGGGCGGCGACGGCGTCGAACCATCCGCATCGGCGTGGCCGATTCGTCACCGTGCCGTACTCGCGGCCGCGCTCCCGCAGATGCGCGCCGATGGCGTTGACCTGCTCGGTGGGGAGCGGCCCGCCGCCGACGCGGGTCGAGTAGGCCTTGACGACGCCGATCACGCGCTCGATCCAGCGCCCCGGCACGCCCGATCCGCTCGACACGCCGACGCCGGAGGAATTGCTGCTGGTGACGTACGGAAACGTGCCATGATCGATGTCGAGGAGCGAGCCCTGCGCCCCCTCGAAGAGCAACCGCTTCCCCGCCTCGATCTCGTCGAGAAGGAAGGCGGTCGTGTCGGCGACATGGGGCCGGAGACGCTCGCCGTAGGCGGCATATTCGGCATGGATCCGACCGGCATCGAGCGGCTCGATTGTCACCCCGCCGACCTTCCAGCCAGCGAAGAGGCCGTTTTTGACGGCGACGATGTGGGCGAGCTTCTCCCGAAAATCGGGCCGGTAGAAGTCGCCGAGGCGGATCGCCAGCGAACGGCCGACCTTGTCGCGGTAGCAGGGGCCGATGCCTCGGCCGGTCGTCCCGATCGCCTCGCCGCTCGACAGACTGCCATCGAGGAACCGATCCTCGCTGACGTGCCAGGGGAAGACGACATGGGCCCGGTCGGAGAGAAGGAGCTTCCGGCCGATCGTCACGCCCCGCTTTTCGAGGCCGTCGATCTCGCGGATCACGCTCGCCGGGTCGAGAACGACGCCGCCGGTGACGACACAGGTGACGTTGTCCCTGAGAATCCCGCTGGGAATGAGCGACAGCTTCCAGGTCTGACCGCCGGAGACGACCGTGTGGCCGGCGTTGGCCCCCCCCTGGTAGCGGACGACAAGGTCGTGCTCCTCGGTGAGGAGATCGACGAGCTTCCCCTTCGCTTCGTCACCCCATTGCAGACCGATGACGCAGGTGCCGGGCACGGCAGGGGATCCTCTGGGGGGGGGTTGGAAAGAAGGGAGACGGCGAATCCGCCGGAGGCGGCCGCAGCGAGGTCCACCCGATGTAGAGTCTAGAACCGGTCCCACCCCGGTCAAGCCGCTGGCAGGCTGCACGAGAGGGGGGAGAATGGTCGGTCGCGGACGCGATCGGCACCGTCGTTCTCCCCTGTCGGCGTTTGCCGCCAACCGCCGCTCCTCGTCGACCGCCAGCCCGCCCCCCGATCCCATCCCTCCCCGAGCATCCCACCCCCCCATGATGAAGCCGAAATCGACCGGCACGGTCCTCCACGTCGGCAGGAGCGACGCGCGGCAGACGCTGGCTGGATTCCTCCGCGCCAAGCTCGAAGGGGCGAGTTGGTCGCGGATCCAGAAGCTCGTCCGCTCGCGGCACGTGATGATCCACGGCAACATCTGCACCGACGTGGCGCGGCGGCTCCAGGAAGGGGAGGTGGTGAA
>SIAG01000205.1 GCA_009691925.1 Planctomycetaceae bacterium | reverse complement strand
GGTTGATGGTTTATCGCCCTCGCCATCTAGCTGATTCCCGAAATCCGCTACCTGGATGGGATTCTCCTCGCGAGACCTCTCGGGGTAGCGACCAGCCCCTCATCTGGAGTTCACTGGAGGAAAGGGTTTTATTTCCATTACCAAATCGGTTGGAGATGGGATTTCAACCGTCGGCGGCGGCCGAGGCGTGGGCGGCGCTGCCAGGGCTTACGACACTGCTTTGACGGCGCTGGCGAAGATCGCTAGGCCGGCACCGAAGGCGTCGCCGTCGAGACGGCCGTTCCAGGAGGGATGCTGGGTGGCGACGAGAAAGCGCTCCGGGTGGGGCATGAGCCCCAACACGCGGCCGGTCGGATCGCAGACTCCGGCCACGTCGGCGGCCGAGCCGTTGGGATTCGTGGCCTGGCCCGTAGCGTCGGTGGTGTAGCGGAGCACGAGTTGCCCGGCCGCGGCAAGCGCTTCGAGGTCGGCGGCGGACCGGGTGACAAACCGCCCCTCGCCGTGGGCCACCGGGAGATCGAAGGGCTGGTCGAGCCCTTGAAGCATCACGCATTTCCCTGGCTTCGCTTCGAGGCGAACCCAGCGATCGGTGAACTGCCCCGAGCGGTTGTGGGCCAGCGACGCCCGCGGCTGCCCGTCGGGATCGGCGACAAGCATCCCCGTTTGCATGAGGACCTGGAAGCCGTTGCAGATCCCAAGCACGAGGCCGCCACGGTCGCGGAAGCGGGCGAGGAGATCCCCGAGCCGGGTCTTCAATTCAAGGGCGAGGATCCGGCCGCTGGCGATGTCGTCGCCGTAGGAGAACCCGCCCGGGATGCAGAGGATCTGGTAATCGTCGGCGAGCGACGGCTTCTCTGCCAGGGCGTGGACATGGACCCGCTTGGCGATGGCCCCGGCCCGCTCGAAGGCGTGGACGGTCTCGTGATCGCAGTTCGTGCCGGGGGCACGGAGGACGAGGGCACGGGGGGAGAGCATGCTGGAATCTCTGGCGGCGGGGCGAACGGGAACGGGGCGGACGGGTTATGAGAGCGGTCAGACTTAACCAGGCAGAGCACGGCGGCAATCAGGATCCGGGGGAGGTCATGGCGAGGTCTTGCGTGAGCGCCAGGCACGGGCCAAGGCGTCGAGCGCGACCGACTCGTCGCCGTCGAAGCAGCCTGTGACGGTCAGGCGCGGGGCATAAACGACTTCCCCGATCCAGCCCCAGGGAATGCCCTCGAGCCATTCCCCCATCCGGCCGGCGGACTCGGCGTCGACTTCGCAGACGAACCGACAGGGGGATTCGGCGAAGGCGATCGTGAGATCGGCATGCCGCCCCTGGCCCCCTTCGAGGAGCGTCGGCACCTTCCCCAGATCGATCGTCGCCCCGATCGCACCGCCGATCGCCATCTCCGCCACGGCGGCGAGAAGGCCGCCGTCGGAGACGTCGTGGCAGGCGAGGATTCCCCCGTCGCGGATCGCGTGGGCGAGATGCCGGAAGGTCTTCCGGCAGGAGGGTGCGTCGATCCGCGGCACGGCGCCGCCGGTGACGACGCCGAGGGCCTCGAGTTGACTGCCGGCGAGATCGTCGCGGGTCAGCCCGATCACCGCCAGGCGGCTGCCCGGTCGCTTTAGGTCGGGGGTGACGACGCGGCGAACGTCGTCGACCTGCCCCATCGCCGTCGCCAGGAGCGTCGGCGGGATCGACAGCTCGCGCGGCTTGCCCGCGGCATCGGTCCAGGCGAAGACGTTGTTGAGGCTGTCCTTGCCGGAGACGAACGGCGCGCCGAGATCGACCGCGACGTCGTGGCAGGCCCGGCAGGCCTCGACGAGCGTGCCGAGCGATTCCGGTCGACGCGTGTCGCCCCAGCAGAAGTTGTCGAGCAGCGCGATGCGGTCGGGATCGGCGCCGGTGGCAACGACGTTGGCGACCGCCTCGACGATCCCACCGGCGGCCATCTGCCAGGGATCGAGCGGCCCGATCCGGTGCCGGAGCCCGACGCCCAGCGCGATTCCCCGGTCGCGGCCGAGGACGCCGCGGACGACCGTGGCATCGGCGGGGCCCTCGCCGGGGCCGAGGAGCGGCTTGATGACGCTGCATCCCTGCACTTCATGGTCGTATTGGCGGATGATCCATTCCTTGCTCGCCACATCGGGGGCGGCGAGGATCTCGAGGAGCGTGGCGCCGAGCGACGGTGTCGTCGCGCTCCATGCGGGGCTGGTCGCGGGGAGCGGCACGTACCGCGACTGGAGTCGCTGGCGGGGGCGCCCCTCGTGGAGGAAGTGGCAGTCGAGCACCCCGGCGACCCGTCCTTCCCACTTCAGCTCGATCCGGCCGTCGCCGTTGAAGGTGCCGATGGCCGTCACCTCGACCCCTTCGTCGGCGGCGATTCGGGCGAGCTTCTCCCAGTCGCCGGGGGCGACGGCGAGCACCATCCGTTCCTGGGCCTCGGAGATCCACACTTCGGTGGCCGAGAGCCCTTCGTACTTCAGCGGTACCTTGTCGAGGTCGACCGTCGCCCCGAGGCTCACACCCATCTCGCCGACGGCGCTGGAGAGGCCACCGGCCCCGCAATCGGTGATGGCGTGAAACAGGCGTTTCCGCGAGGCCTCGAGGATGAACTCGACGAGGACCTTCTCGTTGATGGCGTGACCGATCTGCACCGATCCGCCCGATTGTGCCTCGCTGTCGCTGGTCAGCTCGATACTGGAGAAGGTGGCGCCGTGGATCCCGTCGCGGCCGGTGCGGCCGCCAGCGACGACGACCAGATCCCCCTTCTGCACCGCCGTCTGGGCGGTGTTGCGCGGCATGATCCCCACCGTTCCGCAGAACACCAGCGGGTTGCAGAGGTAGCCGGGATGGAAGGCGACGGCGCCGGCGATCGTGGGGATCCCCATCCGGTTACCGTAGTCGCGAACGCCGGCCACGACCCCCGCGAGGAGCCGTTGGGGCGGGATCACCCCGGGCGGGAGATCGGCCGCCGGCGTGTCAGGGGCTGCGACGCAGAAGACGTCGAGGTTGGCAATCGGCTTGGCCCCGAGGCCGGTGCCGAGGACATCGCGGATCACCCCGCCGAGGCCGGTGGCGGCACCGCCGTACGGCTCGATCGCCGACGGATGGTTGTGAGTCTCGACCTTGATGCAGATGTCGTGGTCGCCGTCGAAGCGGACGACGCCGGAGTTGTCGCGGAACACGCTCACGCACCAATCGCCCCGGCCGAGCGCCTCACGGACCTCGCGCGTCGCGGCAAACACCGTCTCTTTCAGGAGGTTGTCGTAGCGGACGGCGCCGTCGGGCCCCTCGTGGTCGATCGGGCTGCCGAGGGTCTTGTGGCAGCAGTGCTCGCTCCAGGTCTGGGCGATCGTCTCGAGCTCAATCTCGAGCGGCGCCCGGCCGAGGGAGGCGAAGTGATCGCGCACGGCGCCGAGCTCGAGGGGGGAAAGGGCCAGGCAGCGCTCGCGGCTCAGCTTCGCCAGCGCCGGGTCGTCGAGCCCGTCGAGGGGAACCGCGACCTGGGTGAACGCCCAGGGGCGGCCACCGGCGAGGGCCCGCAGCGGCAGCGGACCAACGACGACGTCGTGGATCGCCTCGCTGGCCAGCAGCTTCCAGGCGAACCGCTCAGCCTCGTCGTGGGGGAGAGCGGGAAGCCAGTATTTCCGCACGCTCCGCACGGCCGCCGCTTCGAGCCCGAGCAGCCGTAGCGCCGCCAGGACGCTCTCCGCCGCCGGGTCGGTCACCCCCGCCTTGGGCAGAACATGGAGGACCAGCGGGAGGCTGGCGGCGGGGGATGGGCCGGCGGCATCGGCGGCCGTCGACGGGGCGCCGGCGAGCTCGAGGATCGTGAACTGCTCCGTGACCGGATCGGCCAAGAGCGTCGTCGCGACCCGTTCGATGTCGCTTCTCGAAAGCTCCCCTTCGATGAGCCAGCCGGTCACAGCACGCGCCGACGTGCAGGCAGCGATGCCGAGATCGGCGGCGCCTGCCAGCACCGCACGGGCGGCGTGGTCGTTGGCGGGATCGGCGGAGAGGACGTCAACTTCCCACAGCATCACGGCGTTCCTTGGCCCTTTGAAGGAGATCGAGGAGGGTTTTGCGATCGCCGGCTGCGAGCGCCGCGACGAGGCGGTCGGAGATCCGGCGGACCCGGGTCAGTGCCCGCGTGACCTCGACGGCGTTGTCGAGGAGGATGTCGGCCCACAGGCCCGGATCTCCGGCGGCGATCCGCGTGCTGTCGCGCCAGCCTCCGGCCGTGAAGCGGGTGATGTCGGCGGGGGTTGCCGCTGCGAGGGCCGCGGCGATGAGATGCGGGGCGTGGCTGGTGGCGGCGAGGATCCGGTCGTGGTCCTTCGGCGGCATCAGAAACACCGTCGAGCCGAGTGCCGCCCAGAACTCTGCCACCTGGGAGGTGTCCTGCTCCGGCGTCGCTTTGGCGGGCGTGACAACGGTCAGACGCCCCTCGAAGAGGCCGGCGTCGGCGGCCACCGGGCCGCGGCGGTGGCTGCCGGCGATCGGGTGGGCGCCGACGAACCGGCACTGGCGGGCTTTCCGGTGCCGCTCCCAGCGGGCCACGATCGAGCCTTTCGTGCTCCCGGCATCGGTGAGCAGCGTCCCCGCACGGGCGGCTCCGTCGATGGCTTCGAGGAGAGGCCCAATCGTCGACACGGAGGAGGCAACGACAACCAGATCGGCCTGGGCGACTCCGGTGGCGAGGTCGGTCGTCGTCTCGTCGACGATCCCGCGCTGCTGCGCCTCTTCCAGCGACGCGGGGGTCCGTCCGACACCGACGACACGTCCCGCCAGACGGCGCGCCTTCAGCGCCAGGCCGACCGACCCGCCGATCAGCCCCACTCCCACGATGGCGACGCACGGCCACGGCGGGGATGGCTGCCTGGGAGCCTTCATGGGATGGGTCGGAGGGCTTTCGGGCGGCGGCGGGCTGGGAGGCAGGGGGAAGCTGCCCCGCGGGCGTTTTCTACCAGATGGCGGGACGATGTGTTAGAAGGCTGTGGATAAAATGGGGACCGACCGCACGAGGCGGTCGCGAGTGCGTAGCACGCGAGAAAACCGGAGGTTTTCCACGGGCATTTAGGGTCGGGCGTCAGGGGGGCAGCCGGGGCTCGTCTGCTCCCCGAGGGTCTATCCGGATTCGGTTTCCGAGGTCATGGAATTATGGCGTTTACCGCCCAGATGCCGACGAAACTCCTGGCCGAGATCCTCGGCCGGATGGCGCTGTCGCTCGCGGCCGGGATCGGGGTGCGGCGGGCCTGGAAGGGGGAGGTGGAACGCGTTCCCCGCCGCTGGCGCCGGGCCATGGAAACGGTCGGGCAGGCCCTCGGTGCAGGGGAATTGCTGTCGGAGGCGATGGCCCTGGCGGGCGAAACCTTCCCGCCGCTGATCCGCGGGATGGTGTCGGTCGGCGACCGCACCGGTCACGAGGCAGAGACGCTCCGCGAACTGGCGCGGATGCTCGACCAGGTGGTGCGGACCCGCCGCGCGTTTATCGGTGGGCTCGTCTGGCCGGGCTTCCAACTGGCGATTGCGATCCTTGTGATCGGTTTCCTGATCTGGGTAGCCGGGGGGATCCGCGACGAACACAACAAGCCGATCGATATCCTTGGCTTCGGTCTGGTCGGTTCCGCCGGGCTGGCGGCGTACCTGTCGATCGTGGCGTTCCTCGCCATCGCCGGGGTTGTCGCGGGAAGGATGGCTGTGGCGAGCTGGCGCCGCAGCGGCATCGTCCGCCGCGTGGTCTCCCCGCTGCCGGTGATCGGCGCGGCGGCGCGGGCTGCGGAAGCGGCGGCCTGGTGCCGGGCGGCGAGCCTCGCAAGCGCCGCTGGCCTCGACGCCGGGACGCTTGTCCGTCTCGGGGCCACCGTGGCGCCGGGCATCCCGCTCGACGCCGACCGGGTCGAGCGCCGCCTCCGAGAGGGGGCGACCCTCGCCGACACGCTCCGCGAAAGTGGCGGGTTTCCACCGGAGCTCATCGAGGGGGTGATCGCCGGTGAACTGACCGGCAACACCGCCGAGGTTCTCGACCGCCTGGCGCGCGACTACGACGAAGAGGCCCGGCAAAAATTCGAGGCCTCGGCTCAGGTGGCAGGATTTGTGGTCTGGGGGCTCGTTGCGGCCCTGATCGCCCTCGTCATCTTCCGTATCTTCTCTTTTTACGTCGGGGCCATCCAGGCCCTGGCCGGTTGACGATAATGGAGAGGGTTTCCGTGAGGTCCCCAGCGCCTGCCAGCCACGACTCGAGGGCACGACCGTGATCCGCCCGTCACCGATCCTTCCCGCGCTCCTCGCGGCGGCCTTTCTGATCGCCGCCGCGGTGCGAGCCCGCAGTGCCGACGATCGCCCTGCACAACGGGAGGGGGAGCGCGGAGAGGATGCCGGGGGTGCGGACCGGTCCCCGGGGGCCGCTCCCCCGTCCCAGCAGACGCTGATGACGGCGCGGGGGTTCTTTCGATATCGGGGGGCTTGGCGGACCAGCCAGGAGATCGAGCTGATCGAGCGATCGGAGCGGGCGACGGTGAGCCAAAAGCAGTGGGGCCCGCGGCTGGAGAAGCTGCGCCGAAGGCTGGATGATCCCGCCACTTCAGCGACGGCCGCCGAGGAGCTCCGCGAGATCGTCGATCCGGCGGCGGTGTCGAGCTTGGGGGGGGCGGTCGCGCGGGAGCCGGTGCCGCAGGTGCGGGCCTTCCTCCTCGAAGCCCTGGCGCGGATCGGGACACCCGACGCCATCGCAATCATCGTCCAGGTGGCGATCGACCATACCGATCCCGATACTCGGCTGACTGCGGTCGAGCGTCTCCAGGCGATCGGACCGCGGATCGCCGAGCCTGCGCTCGTGGCGGCCCTCGGCGGGCCCGACAACGCGCGCCTCAATCGCGCTGCCGAGGCGCTCGGGGCGCTCGGGCTGGTGGGGGCGGCGGCGGCGCTTGTCGATGCCCTAGAGACGGAGCATGTCGTGATCGCTTCCGACGGTCGCCAAGCGGGGCAGACGAGCGTGGCGTTCGGAAACTCCGGCGGCGACGGCCTGTCGCTCGGCGGGGGGCCGAAGAAGGGGAAGGTCCGCCTCCGGAACGAAGCGGTCCTGGCCGCGCTGGTGCAAATCACCGGGCAGGACTTCCAGTGGAATCTCCCGGCTTGGCGGCAGTGGCTGGCCAGCCGAGATCTCGCCGCCCCGGTCGACCTCCGCCGCAGCCGCTGACGGCCTGCTTCTGGCCGCCTGGTTCAAGTCGATCATTCAGGCCGCCTGCCGCCCGCGCCGCGGGAACCACTCCGGCTTGAGGACGAGCAGTGCCACTCGGTTTTCGAGGTTCGGTCGGAAGACGACCAGGAGGAGCACCGGGAGGAACCA
>SIAG01000204.1 GCA_009691925.1 Planctomycetaceae bacterium | reverse complement strand
CGGTCCGAAGCCGGCGGCGCCCAAGCCCGCGGGGGCCAGGGATGGCCCCGCGGGCGTGAAGCTAGAAGCCGACGTAGGTCACGAGGATGTCGCCGTGCTTCGTGAACCGGGCGATGACGGAGCAGCCGCAGGCGTAGTCGAAGCGAACCTGGCCACAGCCGAAGAGGGTGCAGCGCGAGGTCTCGCAGGGGCAGCCCTGGCAGCAGACCGGGAGGCAGACGGGGATCGCGGCGGCTACTCCGGTCTCGGGGCTGCAGGCCTCGAGCACCGTCTCGTAGGTCGGCTCGACACAGCAGCCGCAACGCCGGTGCTTGTGGGCGTGTTTGTGGCGGTATTTGATGCAGGGATTGGTGGGGCAGACGGTGATCGGGCCACAGCCGGGCTCGAAGCCGAAGCCGGGGTCGACAACGGGGCCGGCGAGCGGGGCGGGGGCGAAGGCCGGATCGGCGAAGCCGAGCTCGGCGGGATCCTCGGCGACGACCGGATAGCCGGCAGCGAGTTGGCGGCGGTGCCCGAAGCCGGCGTCAGCAACTGAAGCCGCGGCGAGCAGAGCGAGGGCACAGGCCCCAAAGGGGAGCGAGCGGATCATCAGCGGAATCCTCCGTGGCAGGGATCGGAATCGGGTCGGGATGCCGCCCGGCCTCCCAGTAACCATGGCATGCGGCGGAGAAGAGTCAAAAAAAGAGTCACGATCGGGTCGTGATGGCTGAATCGATCGTCCGGGGGAACCGGACACGGGAGAGGTCTACGCTCCGAAGCGGCAGCGGGTTCGCAGCCACGCTCCATAGACCCCGCCGAACCTCACGGCAGGCTGGGTATGATTGAGACCGCGCTCTCGACTCCGCAGAAAGACTCCCATGCGACAGGTCGGCCTCCGGCCCGATGCAATCCGCTTCAGCTGCTCCGAGCTCCATCCGGGAGGCTGCACCTGGTCGCCGGCGCTCGGCGCTTTTCTCGTCTCGTCGCAGAAGCAGGGGAAGCTCGTCCTTGTCGAGATGGACGGGCGCTGTGTCGACCTCCTCGATCACCCCCTCCTGATCACGTCGACGGCGGTCCGGGAGCGCGACGGCCGGGCCTATGTCGCCGTCGGCCACCGCGGGGTGCACGGGCGGAGCCTGTCGCCGCGGAAGTCGCCGGGCGACGACACAATCCTGCGGATCGGTCGAGTGTGTGTCTTCGACATCGCCGACCGCCGGCTCGTCGGCAGCCACGATCTCGCGCCGCTCGTCCCGGGAGCGCACCTCCTCCTCCCCGACGACCTCGTCGTCGCCGACGACGGCAGCGTCTACGTCACCGATGCCTGCCGCCCGGTGGTCTACCGCATCCCGGCGGCCGGGCACGGTGAACCGCACGTCTTCCTCGCCGACGAACGGCTCGGCGGCTCAAGCGCCGCTGGCAAGGGAGGCGGTCGGATCGGGGGCCTGGCCCTCCTCCCCAATGGCGCGCTCATCTTCTCGAGTGCCGCCGACGGCCAACTCTTCAAGGCCCCCCTCGGCAATGCCCATGAGTTCCGCCCGATCGGCACTCCCCATCCCTTTCCCGGTGCCGATGCGGTCGTGCTCGGGCCGGAGGGGCATCTCTACCTCGCCGCCACCGACGGCGATCGGCCGGGAACGGTCGTATGGCGACTGGCGTCGGATGACGGCTTCGAGTCGGTGCGCGTCGTGGCCGTCGACCGGCACGGCGAGGGGGACCGCGCCGTGGCCTTCGCCGTCGCCCAGCACCGCGTCTGGGCGATCGACGGGCACCCGGAGGCGCTTGAGTCGTTCCGCCCCGATACCGCCGACTACGTGATCGCGCCGTTTGCCCCCTGATCAGGGCCCGGGGGCCGTCCATGGCGAAGCGGACGATTGCCACCGTCCACCAGCCAGCCCAGCTTCGCGGGGAAGCGACGATCCGGCGGCGGCGCGCTGGCCGTGGACGGCGTCAGGCCATGAGCCGGTGGAACGTGTCGAAGAGGTAGGCGGCATCGTGCGGCCCGGCGGCCGCCTCGGGGTGATACTGCACGCTCGCGGCCTGCGCGGTGCGGTGGCGCACCCCCTCGATTGTGCCGTCGTTGAGATTGCGGTGGGTGACCTCGAGCTCATCGGGGAGCGTTGCTTCGTCGACGGCGAAGCCATGGTTTTGCGAGGTGATCTCGACAGCCCCGGTCTGGAGATCCATGACCGGCTGATTGGCGCCGCGATGACCGAACTTGAGCTTGAACGTCTGCGCTCCGCAGGCCAGTGCGAGGAGCTGGTGGCCGAGGCAGATCCCGAACATCGGCACCCGGCCGACGAGCCCGCGGACGGTCTCTACGCAGCCGGTGAGGACCTCCGGATCGCCAGGGCCGTTGGAGAGGAAGACGCCGTCGGGATGGTGGGCGAGAACCTCCGCCGCAGACACCCGGCCGGGGAGGATCGTCACCCGGCAGCCACTGCTGACCAGATGCCGGGCGATGTTCCACTTCATTCCGTAGTCGAGGGCGACGACATGCTTCATCGGGCCGGCGGGAGCGACGTCTGCATAGACGCCCCCCTCAGTCGGCTGCACCAGCGGCGTGGCTGATTCGTCAAGCGGCTGGGCCCAGACGCTCTCCCCCTTGGGCATCACCTCGGCGACGAGGTCGCGGCCGACCAGCGCCGGCGCCGAGCGGGCGATCTCCACGAGCTTCACCGGATCGAGGATCTCGCTCGAGATCACGCCGGTCATCGCGCCGCGGATCCGCAGTCGGCGGACGAGGGCCCGGGTGTCGATTCCAGCAAGTCCAATCACGCCGGCGCTCTCGAGGTAATCCTGGAGCGATCCGGTGGCGGTGAAGTTGCTGGGGATCCGGCTCGCCTCGCGGACGACGAACCCGGCCATGTGGATCCTGGCACTCTCGACATCGTCCCGGTTCACGCCGTAATTGCCGATCTGCGGCGTCGTCATGCAGAGGATCTGACCGCGGTAGCTCGGGTCGGTGAGGATCTCCTGATAGCCGGTCATCGAGGTGTTGAAACAGACCTCCCCCGACGAGGTCCCCCGGCCGCCGAACGACTCGCCGACATAGACTGTTCCGTCCTCGAGCGCCAGCGCCGCGCGTGCCACAAGCCGCCTCCTGAAGAGATTCCGACGGGGATTCCGCCGTCGATTCCGAACCGTTTCTCGGTCGAATCGTACCATGCCACCGGGGGCTGTCAGCCGTCCCCCGCCGAACCGGAGCAGACCGCAGCCCGGCTGCCGGAAAGGCTCCGGCCGGTCGTCCGCGCGGGGGTGTCTCTGATCAGTTGGCCGGTGTCGGCTGCGGCTCCGGGGCCGGATCCTCGACCGCGGCCTTCTCTGCTGCTGTCAGCTCCAGGCCGTCGACCGGGGTGCCATCCTCGTCGAGCTTTCCGGCGGCCCACAGGGTGCCGCGGGTGACGAGCCCGAGAAACTCTGGCGTCGCCGTCGTCTCGGCGTAGTGCCCGATCGTCGTCCCGAAGACGCGGGTCTTGCCGAACTGGTTGGTCCAGATGCAAGTCTGCATGGCGTTGCGGTCGGTGCTCATCGCCTCCCCCAGTGGCGTGGCGGTCGACCACACCTTGTCGGAGTAGTAGAGCTCCTCCTTCGGCACCTCCCACTCAAGCGGCATCCCGGCGAGGATCGGATGCTTTCCCTTCAGCTTGCAGGTGTAGGCGTAGTGGGCACCGTGGCCGGGGGAGGTGATCCCGCAGAACTTAAACCAATCGTCGTTGCCGACCCGGTAGCAGTGCATCGCGCAGTGCATGAGGACCGCCGGCACCCCCTTCTCATGCTCGGCGAGGATCTTCTTCAGAAAGGCCGGGTCCTTGACGTCGGAGAAACACTCGTTGTGAAAGACGACGTCATAGCCCTTCGACCAATCGGGTTTGTCGTAGATCGAGATCGGATGATTGGTCGACGTGCCCCCCTCCTGCACAACGGTCGTGCGGATCCGGGCCCGGGCCGCCATCCCCTTGGCGATGAGCACCTTCTGGGCGTCGTAGTCGTGGCAGCAACCGCCGGTGATGTAGAGCACCTCCAGCGGCCGGTCCTTCCCGGTGGGAGGCTCGGCGGCGGCAGCGACCGGGGCGAAGGCAACGGACCAGACAACCGTGCAGGCGACGGACCCAGCGACGAGGGCGCACGAAACAAAGCTTAGAAGACGATGCATGAAGATTGCCTCCAGGAGGGGTGGCGGAGAATACCACGGCGACGATCGGCTCATCCGCCCGCCGCGGCCGGGGAGAGTGGTGTTTCGGGCCGGGCCGACAGCACGGGGCCTGTCGGCGCTCGAGCGATCGATCCGATCTGCTTGTCACAGCGGCGGTTGCGCGCGACCCTGAGAAAATCCTCGCCGCCCCCCTTGACCGGCCGTGGTATAATTTTGACGTCGCCGAGTCGTGGCCGAAAGGCCGCGAACGGGGGAACCAACCGGTGTGGCCGATCGCCCTTGCGAGGCGGCGGCCAGACCCGGGGCGTAGGTTCACGCGAGTGAACCGGGGTACTTTCAAGCCCTAGCCCGTCAGCTAACCCCGTAGGCATGGTCGGACGCGGTGTCCGACCCGAATTGAAAGGGCATTCTTTCGCTCCCCGCAGGAGCGCGAAGGCCCTGGGTTTGCTACTGCGTCGGTCCTCCCGGTGGCCTTCTTCAGGCCCCCGGTCCGGCTGCCGACGCCGGAGGGCTTCACGTGTCTGTCCATGACTCCCTGACGGGAATGGTCTGTCTCGCGGTCCGCATCACGGACCTCTCCCTGCCGATACCGCCATCGCTCCCCCTCGGGGCGCTGTCGTTTTTCCTCGCTTGGCTGCCGGTGTGGATCGTGGTTGCCGTAGCGCCGCTTTTTTGGCTCTGCTTCCGCTGGATCCCCAATGACCGGATCGGCGTCGTGGAGAAGTGGTGGTCTCTTGCCGGCAGCGTGACGGAGGGTCGGATCATCGCGCCTGCGGCCGAGGCCGGCTACCAGGCCGACATCCTCCGCGGTGGCCTACACTTCGGCTGGTGGCGCTGGCAGTACGCCATCCACACTGCGCCACTGGTGAGCATTCCCGAGGGAAAGATCGGCTACGTCTTTGCCCGCGACGGCGAGCCGCTTCCCCCCAGCCAGACGCTCGCACGGGTCGTCGACTGCAACAACTTCCAGGATGCCCGCGGCTTCCTCGGCCTCAAGGCCGCCACAGACGCCACCTCCAGCCGGATCGCCGGCCAGAAGGGACGCCAGCGGGCGATCCTCCGCGAGGGGGTCTATGCGATCAACCCGGCGCTGTTCACGGTGATCAGTGAAAACGCCGTCTTCGCGCTCAAAGTCGTGCAGACCCGTGCCGAGCAGGAATCGCTCGGCCGCTGGCTGGCCGAGCTCCGTGCCGCCTCCGGCTTCGGTCCGGTCGTCGTCGGCAAGGGGACAGCCGTGGCGGCAATTCCCGACCATGACGCGGCCGTGGTTGCAGCGGAATTGCCTGTCGACTCACTCGCGATCGTCACCGTCCACGACGGCCCGTCGCTGGCGCCGGGGGAGATCATCGCCCCGACGGTCGGTGGTGATCTCGCCGACGCCGACTACCACAACAACTACCAGGATCCGGAGGCCTTCCTGCTGGCCGGTGGCCGCCGCGGCCGTCAGCACATGCCCCTCACTGATGGCACCTACTTCGTGAACCGCTGGTTCGCGACGGTGGAGATGATCCCGAAGACGGTCGTGCCGATCGGCTCGGTGGGCGTCGTTGTCAGCTACATCGGCCGCACCGGCAACGACATCTCCGGCGCCACCTTCCGCCACGGTGAACGGGTGGCCGAGGGGGAGCGGGGCGTGTGGGAGCGGGCCCTCGGCCCGGGAAAGTACGCCTTCAACACCTACTCCGGCAACGTCGTCCTCGTGCCGACGACGAACTTCGTCCTCCACTGGGTGACCGGTCGGAGCGAGTCGCACCGCTACGACGAGGGCCTGAAATCGATCGACCTGGTGACGAAGGATGCCTACGAGCCGTCGCTCCCCCTCTCGGTGGTCGTTCACATCGACTACCAGCGAGCCCCGAGCGTCATCCAGCGTTTCGGCGATGTCCAGCGGCTGATCACGCAGACCCTCGATCCGATGCTCTCGGCCTACTTCCGCGACGTCGCCCACAAGAAGACGATGCTTGAGCTCCTCCACGACCGCGACCTGATCCAGGCCGAGGCCCGCAAAGAGCTCCACGCCAAGTTCCACGAGTTCGACATCGAGTGTGTCGCTGTACTGATCGGCAAGCCGGAGACCGGCAAGGATTCCGGCAAGATCGAGATGCTCCTCGACCAGCTCCGCGAACGACAGCTCTCCGTCGAGCAGCTCGAGACCTTCGAGCGCAAGCGGGTAGCCTCGGAAAAAATGCGGCTCCTCGCCGAGGCGCAGGCCTTGGCGACGATGCAGACGCAGCTCACCAACGCCCGCGTCGAGGCGCAGATTGCCGAGCAGCAGGGGGAGGCCGATCTGTTCCGAGCGCGCAAGTCGGCCGAGCAGATGGTCGTGATGGCAGAGGCGGAGCTGTCGCGGTCGCGTCTCCAAGCGGAGCAGCATGTGCTCTTGGCGGAGGCCGCCGCGAAGCAGAAGGATCTGGAGGGGCGTGGCGAGGGACAGAAAGTGATGCAGATCGGCTTGAGCGAGGCGGCCGTTCAGCTCAAGAAGATCTCGAGCTACGGCGACCCGCGTCTCTACGCCCTGACCCTCGTGGCCGACAGCCTGGCGACGAGTGTCCAGCCGCTGGTCCCGCAGCGACTGTTTGTCTCCGGCGGCGGCGAGGGCAAGGGGGATCAGGCGACCGGCGAGGGGATGCTCGGCCTGCTGATCAATCTCCTCGTCGCCGAGAAGAGCGGCCTGGGGAGCATCGGCATCGACGAGGCCGACCCACTCCAGCGGTTTGCCGACCGGATGTCGGAGCAGGTCCTCGAATCGATGGCCGATCCCAACGGAAGCGAAACACGGCCGGTGGATCAACCGGCCGGGGCGTGAACGCCCTCCGTCACGGACTTGAGCCCCGTGGCGGAGGCGCCGTTCACCGGAGGCTGCCGGAGAGGAATCTTTCCCTCCGGCAGCCCTTTTTTGTTGCTTCCGCACCGACCGGCGGGCGAAGGGCCAGCCCCTCGCAGCGATCCCGGCCGACCGTCACGGGATGCGGAGGTGCTGGGCCACCGGATCTGCAGGAGCGGTCGTTGGATCTCGGTGGCCGCCGGCTTCAGGTCGTGTTGTAGGCCCGCAGCCGCCCGGCCGTCGCCTCGCGGGTGAACTTGTAGAAGTGCCAGTGGGTCACGCACCGGCTCATGTACTGGGCAAAGCCGACGATCCCCCGCCGACCGACGACGCGGTTTTTGAGGCAGTGACGCGCGTAGACCGCCCCCACCGAGAACAGCGAGCCGTCGCG
>SIAG01000203.1 GCA_009691925.1 Planctomycetaceae bacterium | reverse complement strand
GCATCCTCTTCGAGATGGACGCGGGTGATCCGGACGTTCCTCGTCAGGGCCCCCTTCGGATCGACGACCTCGAGGGCGCCTTGCGACGAGAAGGGGAGATCGAACTGCGAGATCTGATAGCCCTTGGGGAGATCGGGGTAGAAGTAGTTCTTGCGATCCCACTTCGTGACCGGCGCGATTTGGCAGCCGAGGGCCAGCGCCGCCCGGACGGCGAGTTCGAAGGCCGTTCGGTTCATGACCGGGAGCGACCCGGGAAGGCCGAGGCAGGTGGGGCAGACCTGCGTGTTTGGCGCGGCGCCGAACGTCGTTGAGCAGCCGCAGAAGAGCTTCGTCCGCGTCTGCAGTTGGACGTGGACCTCGAGGCCGATGACCGTGGTGAAGGGCGCGGCGGCGGTCGGTGTGGCGGTCACGGGGGGGGCGCTCGTGAGGGGCTTCGGGTGGAGGGCCGGCGTCGGGAATCGGCGTGGTGGCGTGTCAGCGGGGCCGGGCGGCGATCGCTGGGCGGCGGCGGTGCCAGTCGGTGAGGTGCTGGTAACGATCGGTGGCCCGGAGGAGGAGCGGTTCGGCGAGGGCCGGGGCCTGGAGCTGAAAACCGATCGGCAGGCCCCCCTTGGTGAAGCCGCAGGGGAAGGAGATTCCCCCGACGCCGGCGAGGTTTGTGCAGACGGTGTAGAGATCGACGAGGTACATCGCCAGCGGATCGCCGCTCTTCTCGCCGAGCTTGAACGCCGCCGTCGCCGACACCGGCCCACCGATCAGATCGACCTTCTCGAAGGCGTCGAGATAATCCTGGCGGATCAGTCGGCGGACCTTGAGGGCCTTGGCGTAGTAGGCGTCGTAGTAGCCGGCGGAGAGGGCGTAGGTGCCGAGCATGATCCGGCGCTTCACCTCCGGCCCGAATCCCTCGGCCCGGCTGCGGCAGTACATCTCAACCAGCGCCGACTCAAATCCGCCGCCTGACGCACCAGAACCCTTGCCGGGTTCGGCCCGGTGCCCCCCCGGCTCGGCCGGGTGTAACCTCCCCGGCTGGGCCGGGTGTAATCGGCCGGGTTCGGCCCGGTGCCCCCCCGGCTCGACCGGGTGTAACCTGCCGGGCTGGGCCCGGTGTCCATAATGAGATCCGTCGTAGCGCGCCAGATTGCTCGACGCCTCGCAAGGGGCGACGAGGTAGTAGGTGGCGACCCCGGCATCGGCGTGCGGCATGTCGATGTCGATGATCGTGGCCCCGGCAGCGCGGAAGGCGGCAAATGCTTCCTCAACGGCATGGGCCACCTCCGGGTCGAGGCCGGCCCCGAAGTGCGCTGGCACCCGGCCGATCCGCACCCCCTCCAGCGGCCCATCGAGATCGGCCCCGTACGGCGGCACCGGCGACTCCAGCGACGTCGCGTCGCCGGGGTCGTGGCCGGCGATCGTCTCGAGCAACAAGGCACAGTCGGCGGCGGAGCGGGCCATCGGGCCGATCTGATCGAGGCTCGAGGCGAAGGCCACCAGCCCGCGGCGGCTGACGCGGCCATAGGTCGGTTTCAGCCCCGTGATCCCACACAGCCCCGCCGGCTGGCGGATCGAGCCACCGGTGTCGGAGCCGATCGCCACCGGCGCCATGTCGGCCGCCACGCACGCCGCCGAGCCGCCACTGGAGCCCCCCGGAGCGCGGGTCAGATCCCAGGGGTTGTGGACCGGGCCGAAGGCGGAGTTCTCGTTCGATCCCCCCATGGCAAACTCGTCCATGTTCGTCTTGCCGACGATGACGGCGTCGGCGGCCCTCAGCCGCGCCACCACCTCGGCGTCGTACGGGGGACGAAAGCCGGCGAGCATCTTCGAGGCGCAGGTTGTCGGTTGGTCGAACGTGCACAGCGCGTCCTTGACGGCCACGGGGAGCCCGGCCAGCGGGCCCAGCGGCTGGCCCGCCTTCCGCTTCTCGTCGATCGCAGCGGCAGTGCGGAGGGCCCCTTCCCGGTCGACCGACAGGAAAGCATTGATCTGGCCGTCGAGCCGTTCGATCCGCTCCAGGAAGGCCTCGGTGGCCCGCAGGGCCGTCAGATCGCCGTGGCGGACGGCGGTGACGAGGTCGACGGCTGACATGTCGGAGGGTTGCATGGTGGGTGCGCGGGGGAGGCGGGGGAACCCTGGGCTCGGACAGAGCGGGGGAAAGCGGGCGTCACGGAGGCGGGCGGAGCGGGGCGCCGGCCGGGAGCGGGCGCATCAGTTGGCGCCGGAATCTCCGAGAACGGCCGGAACAAGAAAACACTCGCCGTCGTGCCGGGGGGCCGACTGGAGTGCCTGGGCGGTGGTCAGCGACGGCTGGGGGATGTCGGCACGGAAGACGTTTTGCGTGTCGAGTGGATGGGCCAGCGGCGCGACATCCGTGGTGTCGATCTGCTCGAGTTGGCTGACGAAGCCGACGATCGTCGACAGCTCGCGGGTCATCGTGTCGAGGTCGGTTTCGGAAAGGGCCAAGCGGGCAAGGAGCCCGACCTTGGCGACGTCGTTGCGGGAGAGGGACATCGTCGAGCTCGCTGATGGGATGGCGGTCGCAAGCCGCCCGAAGACCGGCACCACATTACCATGCCGCCCTGGCAGACCGCGCTCGTCGATCACTGCCGCACTCCGCCGAGACCGGCGCCGATCGTCGGGCTGCCGCGGGGAGCCGCAAAAGATCAAGGACGGGTGCGATCAAGGACGGGCGCGAGGGCCGGACGGCACCACTTCGGGCGTGGTCGGCTTGGCCTTCTCCACGCTCGGCAGGCGGAAGGGCTGCTGGCGGACGAGTTTCGTCACCTTGCCCCCCTTGATGCACTGCGTGCAGACCAGGAGCGTCTTGGCGGTGCCGCGGCCCACGGTTACTCGGAGACGCTGGAGATTCGGCTTGAACTTCCTCCGCGAGATGCCGGTCACCTTGGTGCCGACGCCGCCGAGGTACTTGGCCTTACCGCGCAGGGTGACGGTGTTGCCCATCGAGAAACCCTTGCCGCAGACCTGACAGGAACGTGCCACGGTACTTTTCTTTCATCGCGTGAACGGAATCGGAGGCCCTCTCCTGAAGGTCGGGCCCCGGGGAAGACCTTGAGAATAGCCATTCAGGGCGATCCCGCAAGACGAACGGGGCGGCGCCACGCCCGGCGGGGTAAATCGGGCCGAAACCGGGAGGTCCCGGGATCCGCGGCCGGGGCCGGAAGCCCCGCCACGCCCCGGTCCCCGCTTCCCCCACCGCGGCTCACCCGGCCTGCTGACGGGCCCGCCGCAGGATCGTGAGGGCGGCCGCGTGAACAAGACCGTTGGTGGCGATTCCCTCTCCGGAGTCGATCCGCTCGCGCCCCTGCCAATCGGTGAACCGGCCGCCAGCCTCGCGGATCACCGTCTCCACGGCCGCGGCGTCCCAGGCGTTCATGAGCGGATCGACCATCAGATCGGCCCGGCCGGTGGCGACAAGCAGGTAGCCGTAGCCGTCGCCCCAGGTGCGGCAGAGCAGGCAGGCGTCTTCGAGGCCGTCGCGGGCCGCGCGGCCCCCTTCCGGGCCCCCCATCGACGGTGGGCGGTCAGCGAACGACGTGAAGGCGCTCGAGCAGACGAGCGACGCGTTGAGGGAGTCGCGCCGTGAGACACTGGCTCGGGTCGGTGGAGCGCCGCCACGACGGTGCCAGGCCCCGGCGCCGGCCGACGCATAGACCAGCTCATCGAGGGCGGGGATCGCGATCACGCCCACCACCCCAGGGACATCAAGGCCCTCGGCTCGGCAACCGATGAGCGTAGCCCACAGCGGGACACCACGGATGAACGATTTTGTGCCGTCGATCGGATCAACGACCCACTCGTAGCCGCTTGTCCCGGCCGTCGCGCCGGTCTCCTCGCCGAGAAACCCGTCGTCGGGGAAGGCCCCGAGGAGCTCGCGCCGCAGGATCCCTTCGGCGGCGATGTCGGCCTGTGTCACCGGCGAGGCGTCGGCCTTGCTCGTCACCTCGAGCCGGGCGTCGCCGTACCAGCCGAGCGTCTCGATCGACGCCAGGCGGACGGCTTCGAGGGCCGCCGTGAGGCGGGCGGCAACGGCGCCCTCATCGCCGGGGCGGGGGACGGTCAGCGAAGCTACGGACATGGTTGTCTCCGGACAGGGTGGTCTCCGGTCAATCCTGGCGGGGCGACTCGACCGCGACGAGTGCGGCGGGAGCGGTCCGCCAGGTGACCAGGAGCAGCAGCCCTGCGCCGATCACGAGCCAAGTGTCGGCGAGGTTGAAGATCGGCCAGTCGATGACGCCGTCGAGTTGGAAGTGGATCCAGTCGCGGACGGCGAGAACCGGTTGGCCGACGCGCTCCGCGGGGGCATGCCACACCAGACCGGGGATCCCGAGCCGGTCCCACAGATTGCCGATGATGCCGCCGGTGATCAGGCCCAGCGCCGTCAACAGCGCGCCGTCGGTGCGGGTCTCCCCCCGCGACACCATCCACAGGATGCCGGCGATCGCCGCGCACGATACGGCTGCGAACACCATCCCCATCCCCTGCCCCAGTCCGAACAGCGCCCCTTCGTTGAGATTGGTCTCGAGGGCGAGCATCCCCGCGACAAGGACGATCGGGGCCTGCTCCCCGGGCATGCCGAGGCGGGTGAAGAGAACGGACTTGGAGACCAGATCGACGACCGCCGCCACGAGGGCGAGCCCCAAGTACCATCCCCATCCTCGGCTCCCCCCGGCGGCACCGCCCCGGGCGGTAGGAGCTGGGGGAGGAATATCCATCGGGAATCCATTCCGGTGGCGAAGCGAACGGGAACCGGGCACCGGAACGACGGCGATCCGGTGGCGGGGGCTGGGAGCCGTCGGGGGCTTTCGCGTTAGCGAGGATACCGCGGGCGGCCACCGTTGCCATCCTCCATCTTCTCGGCACAGCGGATGCACATCGCGGCGAAGGGAATCGCCTCGAGGCGCTTCTTGGCGATCACCCCGTCACATTCCTCGCAGATGCCGTAGGTCTTGGAGCGGATTCTGCCGAGGGCCTCCTCGACCTGCTCGAGTGTCCCCTCCTCGCAGGCCATCAGCGAGAGGGTGAACTCCTGCTCGTAGGCATCGGTGCCGATGTCGGCCATGTGGATCGGCATGCTGGAAAGATCGCCGGTGGCCTCGGATCGCGTCTTCCGGAGGGCGGCATCGGCCATCGTCGTCACGTCGCCACGCAACCGGGCCCGCATCGCCTCGAGAGCCAGCTTGAAGGGCTTCATCTCGGCGACTTTCATGGTCGCTTTCATGCCGTAAGTCTCCCCGGGGTGAGCGCATCCCCCGACCTTCGAATCGAACCCGAACCCTCCGACCCAGGAGAGCCCCACCGAAGGATCCCCCCTGGGGCAATCCGCGGCGCGAAGACTTTAGGCTCAAGGGGGGCGGCTGTCAAACTGGCAGGCAAATTTCCCGGGGATTCCTTGCCGGCTCGATGTGAGTGACCTAAGTTGACGGAGAACCGGCTTGTCGGAAGACCAGCTTGACGGAAAACCGGCTTGTCGGTGAGCCGGAAAATCTTTCCACAGCCACGGCCGATCCCCTGCCGACACTGGAGAGACACCGGAGGAGAGTCCCTTGGCCATCGCCGCCCGCACCGATGTCGCGTTCCAACAGTGCATTTCCCCCGCCTGTGGGGCGACGTACTCGGTCGACGAGGTGCTCACCTCCTGCCCGACGTGCGGCAACCTCCTCGACGTCGCCTACGACTGGGACCGTCTCCGGCCCCCGACGTCGTTCGAGGTTTTTGAGCGGAAGTGGATGCGTCGCAGCGATCCGCTCGCCTTCTCCGGCGTGTGGCGGTTCCACGAGCTCCTTCCCTACGCCCCGCGGGAGTCGGTCGTCACGATCGGCGAGGGGCAGACGATGTGCCCGGTCTCCGACAGCGTCGGGGCCTTCGTAGGGGTCAACCCCGGTCGGCTCCACCTCCAGTACGAGGGGCTCAATCCGTCGGGGTCGTTTAAGGACAACGGGATGTGCGCCGCCTTCACGCACGCCCGGATGATCGGCGCTCGCCGGGCCGCCTGCGCCTCCACCGGCAATACCTCCGCGTCGCTGGCGGTGTATTGCGCCGTGACGCGGCTGATGCGCGGAATCATCTTCATCGGATCGGGCAAGATCTCCTCCGGCAAGCTCTCGCAGGCCCTCGACTACGGCGCCCTCACGATCCAGATCGCTGGCGACTTCGACGATGCGATGGCGCGGGTCAAGGAGGTGTCGGGGAAGCTCGGCATCTATCTGGTCAACAGCGTCAATCCCTTCCGGCTCGAGGGGCAAAAGACGATTATGTACCGGGTGCTCGAATCGCTCGGCTGGGAGGTGCCCGATTGGATCGTCGTCCCCGGTGGCAACCTCGGCAATTCCAGCGCCTTCGGCAAGGCGTTCGCCGAGCTCCGTGCCCTCGGGCTCATCGATCGGGTGCCGCGCCTCGCCGTCATCAACGCCGCCGGGGCCAACACCCTCTACGAGCTCTACCACCGTCGCGGCCTGCGCTGGAACGGGGGCCGGGCCGACCTCGCGCCCGCCTGCCACTATTACGACGAGCTCGACCGTGACCATCGCCGCGCCGACACGATCGCCAGCGCCATCGAGATCAACCGTCCTGTGAACCTCAACAAGTGCCTGCGCGCCCTCGAGGTCTGCGACGGGGTCGTCCGCGAGGTGAGCGAGCAGGAGATCCTCGACGCCAAGGCCCAAGTTGGGGCCGGTGGCCTGGGGTGCGAGCCGGCCAGCGCCGCGAGTGTGGCGGGGACGAAGCAGCTCGTCGCCGAGGGGGTGATCGGGAGAGACGAACGCGTCGTCTGCATCCTGACGGGCCACCAACTGAAAGATCCGACGGCGACGGTGGCCTACCACACGACCGACCAGAAGCTCTTCAACGAGGTCCTGGGGAGCCGGGGCGTCAGCCGGGCGAGCTTCGCCAACCGGGCGGTGACCGTCGGCAACCGGCTCGACGAAATCGTCCAGGCAATCGATCTGTACGGCTGATGCCTTAGGCCGCCGTCCCGGCGGCGGCTGGGGCCGGTGCCGCCGTCCCAGCGCCTGGGGCGAACGAGTCGACCCCGCCGTCGGCGGCCTACGGTGAGGGCTGCGTTGGCTGCCGGTGGATCAAGCGATCCGCCATTCGGCGGCCTACGGTGAGGGCTGCGTTGGCTGCCGGTGGATCAAGCGATCCGCCATGGCGATCTCCGCCGCCACTGGCGCCGTGGCCGACGGTCTGTCTTCCACTCGCGAATCTGCCCCTCTCCTCCGCGCCGAATCCTTGACGGCTTTGCAAAGATTTCGCACACTCCGGCAGGAGGGAGGGGCCGCTCTGTGGGGGCGGTGCACGCAGCGCCGCGGGTGGGCCCGAGGTTGGCTCCCAAAACGAAACGATTCCTCG
>SIAG01000202.1 GCA_009691925.1 Planctomycetaceae bacterium | reverse complement strand
CGGATCGAGCCCCCCGATCCGCCGGCCGTATTCCTCGGTGGCAAGCGTCGCATGATCGGCCTCCGGGGCATAGCCACGCAGCGAGAGCCGAAAGCCGTTTTGTCCGGCGAGCTTGCCGTGGCAGCCGCCGGAGTTGCAGCCGTAGCGCGTCAGCACCGGCTCGACGTCGTTGACGAAGCTCGGGCTCTCGGCCGCGGATGTGCCGCGCGGCTCGAAGCAGCACGCTGTCGCAAAAAAAAGGACCATCGTCGCCCGGTGGAGCTTACTCATTTATGCCATGACCCCGTGGTGGACGTGGCCCGCCACGTCGGTGAGCCGGAAATCACGGCCGGCGTGACGGTAGGTGAGCTTGAGGTGATCAATCCCCAGCAGCCAGAGCATCGTGGCATGGACGTCATGGATGTGCATCCGATTCTCGACGGCGTAGTAGCCATATTCGTCGGTGGCACCGTAGCGCTGCCCCCCCTTCACACCGCCGCCTGCCATCCACATCGTGTAGCCGTCGGGATTGTGATCGCGGCCATCCTTGCCCTGCGCCACCGGCGTGCGGCCGAACTCCCCTCCCCAGACCACGAGCGTGTCGTCGAGAAGCCCGCGTCGCTTCAGATCGAAGAGCAATCCGGCGATCGGCTTGTCGACCTCCGCAGCCTTTTCGGTGTGACCGGCGAGGAGATCGCCATGCTGGTCCCACTGCACTTTTCCGTCGCTGTGGGTCACTTGCACGAACCGCACCCCCGCCTCGGCGAAGCGCCGCGCCATCAGGCACTGCCGGCCAAAGTTCTCCGTCCGCGCCTCGTCGATCCCATAGAGCGCAAGCGTCTCTGGCGTCTCCTGGGAAAGATCCTGGAGCCCCGGCATTTCCGCCTGCATCCGGAAGGCAAGCTCGAAGGACTTGAGCCGGGCGTCGAGCTGGCCGTCGGCCGGAAGCCCCGCCGCCCGATCGAGCGACGACAGAAAATCGAGCTGTTGGCGCTGCACGGCCGTGCTCCAGCGTGGATTCCCCATGTACTTTACGCGCGCTTCGGTCGCCGGTCGGCTCGCAACGCCGAGCGGCACCCCCTGGTACTCCGCCGGAAGGAAGGCGGAGTTCCAGTTGTTAAGGCCGCCGTGGGCGAGCGTCGGGCAGATCGTGAGGAAGCCGGGGAGGTTGTCGTTGTCGGTGCCGAGGCCGTAATTGACCCAGGCGCCCATCCCCGGCCGGACGAACGTGTCGCTGCCGGTGTGGAGCTTGAGGACAGCGCCGCCGTGGGCGGAGTTGGTGCCGTGGCAGGAGTTCACAAAGCAGATGTCGTCGACATGCCGGGCGACATGGGGAAAGAGCTCGCTGACATGGATCCCGCTCTGGCCATACTGGCGAAACTTCCACGGCGATCCGAGGAGATTGCCGGTGGGGGCAAACTGAACTCGCGGCTTGTCGAACGGCAGCTCTTTGCCGTCGTCAGCTTGGAGCTTCGGCTTGTAGTCAAACGTATCGACCTGCGACGGCCCCCCCTTCATGAACATGAAGATCACCCGCTTGGCACGCCCCAAAACCCGATACGACGCGTCGGCGGGAGGAAGGGCCCCGATCGATTCGCCGGCGAGCAGCGCCTGCGCGGCAAGCCAACCAAACCCGGCGGCACTCGCGCGGAGCATCCCCCGCCGGCTCGTCGCCGGGCAGCAGTCGCGGGAGTGGGTGTCGATGGGGGGCATGGCCGGCGGGATCCTTTTGGGCCGATGGGGAGTCAGCGGATGAACAGAAACTCATTGCCAGCCAGGAGCGCCTGGGCGACCGCTGTCCAGGCCCGCAGCGTCTGTTCCCCTGCAGCGACGCCATCGGCCGCAAGCGTCCCCTCGAGATCGCGCACCGCCTCGGAGACGAGCCGCGCCTCGGACTCCGTCGGCATCCTGCCACCCACACGGCGATAGAGGATCGTGGGGCGCAGGCTGGCATCGGCCGGTGCCGCGGCCAGGATCCCCTTGGCGAGCGCCTCGGCACAGCCGAGCTCGAACTCGCTATTGAGGAGATAGAGCGCCTGGGAGGCGACCGTCGACGTTCCCCGGTTGCCGTTGGGGACGGCGCCGTCGGTGCAGTCAAAGAGCCAGAAGGCGTCATAGAGATGGTTGCGGATCACCGGCAGATAGATGCTCCGCCGCGGTGAGTCGTACTTCGTGCCGTCGATCGAGGTGTGGTCGAAGAGGAAGGCTCGATTGGCGACATGCAGCATCGAGCCCCCCATCGAGGTGTCGAGCAGCCCCGAGACCGCGAGCGTGGCATCGCGAACGCTCTCCGCCTCGAGCCGACGGACATCGCCGCGCCAGTGGAGCACGTTCGTGGCATCGACCTCCTCGGCCCGAATCCTCGTCGCGGTCGCCGCCGGGTCACTCGACAGCCGCCACGTGCGCGAGCGGAGGATGAGCCGGTGTATCTGCTTTACCGACCAGCCCGATTCGACAAACTCCACCGCCAGCCAGTCGAGCAGCGCCTGATTCGTCGGCTTCTCCCCCTGGAACCCGAAGTTGTCGGTGGTGGGAACGATCCCCCGCCCAAAATGCCAGCGCCACAGCCGATTGACAAACACCCGCGCCGTGAGTGGATGACGCCGATCGGTGAGCCACGCCGCCAATTCCTTCCGCCCGCTTCCCGCCGGCGGGGCCGCCAGCGCCTTGTCGATCTCGAGCACGACAGGCACTCCGCGGCTCACCCGGCGGCCGAGGGTGAGATGGCTGCCGCGGACGGCGATCCGCGCCTCCTCCGCCACCCCCTCCTTGACCCCCATCGCCGTTGGCAGCTGCGGGAGCGCTCCGTCGAGCTTTTTGACTTCCTCGCGAAGCGTGGCGAGCTTCCCCTTCACCTCGTCGGGAAACTGCTCCTCGGGGATCTCTGCCGCGGCCGCCGCCTGGCTCCCGGTCTCTGCCGCAACGCCGGTCGGGGCGAGCGTTGCCCGCGTCCCGGCCACGAGCTCGTCGATCTGCTTCTTCTGCTCCGCGAGCCGGGCCTGCGCAGCCGCCAGCGCAGCCTGCTCCTCGGGGCTGGCGACGTCGTTCTCGTGCCACTTCGCAATCCGCGCCAGCGACTCCATCGTCTGCGTGCTCTTGAAGACACCAGCGAGCGCGTAGTAGTCGGCTTGGGAGACCGGATCGAACTTGTGGTCGTGACAGCGAGCGCAGCCGAGCGACAGCCCCATGAACGCCTTGCCGGTCGTGTCGATCTGCTCGTCGATGATGTCGGCGAGGAGTTTTTGTTGGTCTCCTTCGGCCAGGACTTTGGGCCCCATCGCCAAGAATCCGGTGGCCGTGAGCAGCTCCGCCCGCCGCGCCGGGGCCATCCCCTCCTCGACGAGAAGATCACCGGCCAGATGGGCCCGGAGAAAGGCGTCGAAGGGTTCGTCGCGGTTGAAGGCGGCGATGCACCAGTCGCGGTAGCGCCAGGCGTTGCCATGGGCGATGTTTTCGTCGAGCCCGTTGGAGTCGGCGTAGCGGACGACGTCGAGCCAATGCCTGGCCTGATGCTCGCCGTAGCGCGGTGAGGCCAGCAATCGCTCGATCACCAGATCCCAGGCCTCCGGCGACTCATCCGCCAGGAAGGCGTCGATCTCGTCCGGCGTCGGCGGCAGTCCCGTCAGCGCGAACGACGCCCGCCGCAGGAGCGTTGGCTTATCGGCGACAGCGGCCGGCTCGATTCCCTCCGCATCGAGCCGGGCGACCACAAAGGCGTCGATCGGATTGGTGACGTGGGCAGGATCTTTGACTGCTGGAGGCGTTGCCCGGACAGGGGCTGTGAGCGACCAGAAGGCCCGCTTCGCGACCGGGTCGAAGGGCGGCTTCGGCGCTGGCGTTTCGATCGTCCCATCGGGATGATGGGCCCCGCCATCGATCCAGCCCCGGATCGATTGAAGAGCCTCGTCGGCGAGCTTCCCGTCGGGGGGCATGGCAAGGGCCTCATCGGCATACCCGATTGCCCCTGCGAGGACACTTTCCTCCGCCGATCCCGGCACGATCACCGGCCCCGACGCTCCGCCCGCCGAAAGCCCGGCGAGCGAATCGAGCCGCAGGCCCCCCTCCTGCTTCTCCGTCCCGTGGCATGCCAGGCAGTGAGAAGTGAGAAGCGGGGAAATCTTGGCGGCGAAAAACTCGGGGCTGTCGCTCGCAGGCACGGCCGCCGGCCCCTCGGCGGCAGAGGGCCCGATCCCCGCCAGCCCGGCAAAGAGAAACGACATTAACGCGGTGCCGAAAGCGCCCCATCGACTCGTGGTTGGGAAACGGACAGGTGTCAACGGACTGGCCCCCGATCGGTCCGCCCACGCTCTCTTCCCACCCAAAAAACCCACGGAGCGGACTCCCTAAGGATACCACCGGGAAGCCCACTCCGCCGCGCCGGATGGAGAGGCTCGAACGCCAGAAAAAGGGCTCGGCGCAAAAAAAACTGCCGCCCCCTCGCGGGGACGGCAGCCATAGAGAGTTCGTCAGCAGGGAAATCTCAAAAACGACTCCCTGCGGACGGGCTGCGGCAACGGCAGACCCGTCGACCGGCCATCAGCGGCGCAGCCTCCTGGTACAGTCGCTATGCGTCACTGAGTCACCTCCTTTGGTTACGAGGAATCCCAGCCGTCGCGGTGCCTGCACGCACGCCGCCGCCGGGTGGCTTTCTCCCCAGCCGTCACCGGGGAACGATCGTTCGGAGAGGCCGAACCGGTGCTCTACCGGGCCAGCGACTCCCACAGGCAAAAAGTTTAGGCGGGTCGCCACCGGAAGGCCAGATATTTTTATTCCTGCCGGGAACTTTCCTGGGACGGAGTCCCCCCGCCAAAAAAAGGGCCCGCAGGGTCGTGCCGATCATTGACGCCGTGACGGATTAGGCTCCCCCGGCCACCGTCACCGCGGTCGCGGCGACGAGAACGTCCGCCCCAGGAACACATCCGGCATGTCGGGCAGATTCGGCCGGTCGAGTCCGGTCGGAAAAACCTCGTCGCGGGGCACAAACCTCCCCGTGTGGTCAGCCCGCCGCACGTAGCTCACTTCGAGCACCTGCGGCAGCACGAGCCCCCCGATCCACACCGGCACCTCGTAGCAGTTGCCATGGACATGGATCGGCTGGTGCGTCTGGGCCAGCTTCCCCAGCGCCGCGACGATCCGCGCATGCCCCTCCGGCGTGAGCACGTCAATCAACCCATGCAGCTCGACCACGATCTGCGCAAAACAGGAAAGCGTCGCGCTCGATACCTCCTCGAGCACCGGCCACTCGGCCCCCTCGATGTCCATCTTGAGCACGAGATCACGGCGGCCGGCATGCCCGTTGTCGGCAAGCACCTCTGCAATCGTCTTCTGCCCCGCCACCGGCTCCCGCCCACGGATCCCCGTGCGGACAAACCTCCCCCGCGGCACCGGCTCAGGCAGCCGCTTCACCGTGTGGTCATACAAGAAAAGATCGATCCCCCGCCCGGCCACCGCCACGTCCCACGACACGTCATGCCCCACGCCGAAGCTGTAGCCGGCGGTCACCGCCGGCGGCCGGAGCGAATCGAGCATCACATACCCGCCGTCGATCTCCCCGCCGACGCGGACCAGCGTCTCCCCCTCCACGCGGCAGGTCTGCAACAGCCGCGTCACGTCCGCCACCCGCGCATACTCCGGCAACGCCTGCACCTCTGCCTGATCGGCCGCCGCATACTGGATCGCATTCCCGAGACACAGCGCGTCGCGCCGACGCTGCCGCTTCGCCTCCCGCAACTGACGCAGCACGGCCTCCGTTCCCAACAGGCTCCGGAACGCACGCTTGACGGAATTGAAGAACGATCGCATCGCAGACGGATCCCTAGAAGAGCGTGGGTCAACCACACGAGTCTGACCAACCCCCCAGGGAATGCGGAAGAGCGGTTGCTGGGACACAGCCAGCAGATGGTCCGCAACCATCTCGACGACCGGGGCGAAATACCCTTCCGTCGCCGACGAGCACACGGCGCCAGCCGCCCGCGACGTCGATTGACCCACTGGGTGAACGCCCGTATATTTCCTGGACGAGTCTCAACGCACTCTCGACGAGGCTGCTGCCCATGAGCGATCTCAACTCGCTGTTGACCGACGCCTCCCAACTCCCCCTGGCCGACCGTCTGGAGTTGATCGAGGCCCTCTGGGACACCGTCCCCGAAGACGCGTTGCCGCCGCTCTCGAGTGAATGGATGGCAGAAATCCATCGGCGGTCGGCAGCGTTCGAAGCGGGAACCGCCAAAACAATTCCATGGAATGCGATCAGGGCCGACGCGCTGCAGAGGCTTCGAGGAAGGGGTGGGAACGGGGACGCAGGCTGATGGCCGACGTCCTGTTTCTCGGGATCGCCAAGGCAGATTTTGACACCGCCTTTGATTGGTATGCGGAGCGAAGCCACGACGTCGCGATCCGCTTTGCCGATGCGATTCTCGACGCCCTGGAAAGGATCGCGCGCGAGCCTGAACGGTTTGCGATGATCGACGGGATTCATCGCCAAGGCCGGGTGCAGCGATTCCCTTTTCGAATCGTTTTTCGCCATGACGGTGAACATCTCATCGTCGTGGCCATCGCCCATCATCGACGCCAGTCCGGGTATTGGCGCCCCATGGACGGGCCATCGTGACTCGATGACAGCGGTGATGGAACCCGCCCGCCTCACCCTGATGGCCGGTTCATCCAGGTCATCGACAGCTGCAACACGGTCGCGATCGACACCCAGACGAAATACGGTCCCTGGGCCACCGCCACCCACGGGCTATGCCGCCACACCGCCACCATCATCCACACAAGCGTTCCCCAGATGACGAGGATGTCGACGGCCGCCAGCGGCAGATTCCGCAGCCCGAACTGGATCGGCGTGAAGGCAAGATTCGCCGCCAGGTTGATCGCAAACGGCACCGCCACCAGCCACGGCATCCGCCCCCGCGCTACCTGCACGAACACAAACAGGAATGTGACCGCGATCACCGGATAGAGCATCCCCCAGATCGCCCCGATCGTCGCCGGCGCAGGCGTCCACGACGGCTTCCACAGCCCCTCATACCACTCCATCCAATCCATCATGAGCCTCCTGCGATGCGCGAGCCTGCCGGTGCCGCCTCGTTGCGGCGGCCGCCGGAAGCTGGCGGTGGTTCAGTCTCCTGCGGTGGAAACGGAAGGTCCATCCACTACCTTGCAGCACCACAATATCCCCTGCTAGCCAAGCAAACGCTCTGCAGCGAGGGGTCGCCCGTGCTCCGAGAGCCGGCGTTGCCGGCCAGCGGAGCCATGGATGGCGGAGCGCAGGCGGCATCGAGAGAGCGGAGGCCACGATGGCCGGAGCGAACTCGGCTGGGGGCACGGGCGACCCCGAAGCCACGCTCGGGCCAGAACTCTCGGTGACCTGCCTGTGGGCACTTCCGTCGGCCGGGGCGGCAAAGGTCTCGTCGCCCCG
>SIAG01000201.1 GCA_009691925.1 Planctomycetaceae bacterium | reverse complement strand
CACACCCCGGGGCGTCAAATCTCAGGAAATTGACCTTTTCTCAAGGGCCGATTGCAGCCAAAACAGGGGTATGACGCTGCAAATCACCGAAGAGCAGATTTCGAAGTGGTCGCCAGACGCCCAGGCAGTGGTGCGGTTTTTGTTGGCGAAAATTGTTGAGCTCGAGAAGCGATTGGAGCAGTACGAGGGCCCGAAGACACCGCAGAACTCTTCTCTGCCGCCGAGCAGCCAGCATCCACATGCGGCGCGGCCGAAGCGACCGAAGTCGAAGCGGAATCGTGACCGACAGGCTGGGTAAGCGCAAGTACGACCGGGCGTTGATTCCAACGTCAGACTGCGACGAGAAGAAAACACTCAAGCCCACCGCATGCCGGAGGTGCGCAGCGCGGCTCTCGGGATCGGATCCCGCCCCGCTGCGGCATCAGGTCTGGGAACTGCCCGAGATCAGGCCGCTTGTGACGGAATACCAGCGGCATCGGCTCACCTGTCCGTGCTGCAGCGAAACGACCTGTGCGGCACTTCCATCGGGAGTGCCGACCGGCCAATCGGGACCGCGGCTCGTGGCGTTCTCTGGACTGTTTTTGCGGTCATCTGGCGAAAACTCTGCTTCGGCACCTAAAGCCCGGGGCAGCCGGTTCGTAGAGCGGGCCCCACGGTGATCGAAACCTGCCGGCTCCAGAAACGCAACGTGTTCGCCTACGTCACCGAGGCTGTCGAGGCCCACATGGCCGGCCGGAAGTCGCCGTCACTGCTCCCCGCCCCGTGAACGGTTACGAAAACTTTGGCCTTGAGCACGGATAGAAAGCTCCTCGGCAGCTCCTCGATCGGGCCGCATCCAGCCCGACCGGTCTCGGATGGTGCTCCTCATGATCCGCCCCGCTCGGTCGACGCTTGCCGAAGTGCCATTGGCCGACCTATTCTTTGGATAAACCGGGGGCCAGCCCAAATCAGTCAGCCCCGCGGATGACCTTTACCCATTCGATCTCGAGGCGAAAGGCGCCGGGTTTCTTGTCGCTGAGCATGACACCCAGCCCATTGATCTGGCCTGGATCGACGGGGCCGGCGCCGGCGACAACCCGACCAAAGGACGTCGGTTCGAACTGGCCCAACGGCACGTGGATCTCCTGCCACTGATCTTTCTCGGTCGGGAGGCCAGCCCGGTACGAAAAAGCCATGCGGCGAGACTTGGTGTAAATGTTCACCATGTACTCCCGGCCATCACCCTTGACACGGATCACCAGCGTGTCGCCAGACTTGATGTCGAGGGTCGTTGGCTTCGTCCGCACCGACGCGAAGCCGCCGTTGTTTTCCAACGACAGATTCCCGGAGAACTCCATCGTCCGGGCGTCGGTGATCCGGAATCGGCCTTGCGAAACTCCTCCCATCACGCCGTCGTTCACCGCCTGCCACAGCCGCGCGGACTCAGGGGTGGTGAAGTCGAGTAGGGGCCGAAGAACAGCCGGATCCTGATTCGCCACGAGGCCTCCCATTGCGATCAAGACTGCGATCATGAGCTCCTGCATTGCTTTCTCCTCTTGCTGGCAGCGACTGAAAACACCTTCTTGATCACAGAGCATACCGCACCCTTGTCACTCGGAAGGGGTGTAAGAATCCTCGCTGATTTCGTCGGTCGGTGTCTCAAAGTGATTGGCACGTTCCGTTCCGATCGAGAGAATCACCGCCGGCAGGTACACTGGTCTGGCAGGATCGCCCCCCAGTCCCGCAGATCGCTCCCGGCGGCATCGCTCCTCCAATCACCTCGCGATCCCAGCAAGAGAACTTGATCCATGCGCCATCGCCATGCCGGATTCACTCTCGTCGAGCTCCTCGTGGTGATCGCCATCATCGGCACGCTCGTGGGACTGCTCCTGCCCGCCGTTCAAGCGGCCCGCGAAGCGGCGCGGCGGTCGCAGTGCTCCAACAACCTCAAGCAGATGTCGCTGGCCCTGCTGAACCACGAATCGGCCAAGAAAAAGTTCCCCCCTTTCAGCATCTTGCCGCGCACGTCGACGTTCGATCCCTTCTCGGCTCAGGTGCGGCTCCTCCCCTATCTCGAGCAGGGAAATATCGCCGCCCTCATCGACGTCAGTGGCCAGGTGCCGTTCACGGCCCACCCTGAAGTTACCCAGATGCGGATCGGGCAGTTCATCTGCCCTTCAGAGACCAACGACAAGCAGCGCGTCACCCCCACGCTCATCCACTATCCGCTGAACTACTGCTTCAACGAAGGGACGTGGTTCATCTACGATCCCGGCAGCGACACCGTCGGCGACGGCTCTTTCGCTCCGAATCGCAGCTACCGGATCGCCGACATGATCGACGGCACGACCAAGACGCTCGCGATCGCCGAGTGCAAGGCCTACCAACCCAACCTGTGGGATTCATACACCCCCTCGGCCCTCAACGTCCCTGCGCCAGCCACGCCTGCCGCGCTGGCGACCTATTTCGGCGGCACGTTCGATTTCAACGGCCACACCGAGTGGGTCGAGGGTGATGTCCACGAGACTGGTTTCACAACCACGTTCCCCCCGAACACGAAGGTGACCTACGTCAACGGGGGTGTCACCTACAGCATCGATCTGACGTCATCCCGGGACGGCGAATCGACATCGGCCCCCACCTACGCGGCCGTCACGGCCCGCAGTTTCCATCCCGGCATGGTGATGACCGCCATGATGGACGGATCGGTGAACGCCGTTTCGGATGACGTCGATCTGACCGTCTGGCGGGCGGCCGGCACGAAGGCTGGCGGCGAGGTCCTCTCGCTCCCCTGACGCTAGTCATCGAACCGAGTGGCTTCGTTACTGCCCTGGTGTTGCCCCCGGAGATTCCACGTGTCGAGAACAACCGCCGGGATCCTGGCAACGGCGGCATTGGTCGCGATCTTGGGCTGCGGATCACTGGCTTGGTGGTGGCTCCGCCCAGCCGTGAATCCCGGCGTCGATGAAGGCCGAGCGATCGCAGAGGCTTTTCTTGCGAGCCTCCGCGCGGGAAGCCCGAAGGAGGCCTGGGAATCGACGACCGCCGAGTTCAAGAGCGCCGAGGGGCGGGAAAAGTTTGTTGGCCGCGTGAAGGCGCATCCGTGGCTCCTCGAGCCAATGGAGTACAGTTCTTCCCAAGAGGTGAAGGTGACCGACGTCGACAGGCTCGAGTTCGTGTTCACCGGTGCGAAATCGGGCAATCCGGTGCGGATGCTCTTGGGGCACGAGCAGGGGCAGTGGAAGGTCGATCGCCTTTCGCACTGACCGCTCTGGATAGCACCATCCCGCGCCCGCAACATCCCGCGCTAGCGAGGGACACCGAATCGATGCCCGCGCCGATCCTTTCGCGACGTGGCTGGCTCCTGACGGTAACGCTCGCTGTCGCCGGCCAGCGACTCTCCGCCCACGAACTCGACACGACCTGGCCCGCCGAGCGGATCGTCCGCACCCAGATCAGTGGCGTGGCCGTCGATTCCGAGGGGCGAGTGCTGGTTCTCAACCGGGGCCAGAACCACTGGATGCCCCAGGGCGCCTTCAAACGCCAGAAGATCAAGCAGCCGGCCGTCCTCGTCATCGACGCCGCCACCGGCCGGAACGTGGCGAGCTGGGGGGCGAACACGTTCATCATGCCCCATCAGATCGTCGTCGGCCCCGATGGCCATGTGTGGATCGTCGATGTCGGTCTCCATCAGGCGATCGAGTTTGACGCCGACGGAAAAAAACTCCGCACCATCGGCGGGCCGAAGGTGCGGTTGAACATGCCCACCGATCTGGCTTTTCTCTCCGACGGGTCGTTCATCGTCTCCGACGGCTATGTGAACAGCCGCGTGGTGAAGTTTTCACCGGAGGGCCGACAACTCGCCGCGTGGGGCACGAAGGGGGCACGGCCGCTCCAGTTCAACGTTCCGCACAGCGTTGCTGTCGATGACCGGGATCGGATCTACGTGGCCGACCGGGAAAACGATCGGATCCAGATCCTTTCTGCCGAGGGGGAGCTCTTGGGCGAATGGACCGACGTCGACAGACCCGTCACGGTACGGTTCGCGGCTGGCTCGCTTTTCGTCCTCTCGAATCTCGACGCCGACAAAGGGATCGTGCGCCGGCTCGATCTCCAGGGGCGGGTTCTCGACGCCTTCCACACCAAGCCCACCGGCACGACCGAAGACTTCGAATGGCCGCATGGCATGGCCGTGGCCGACGGCGGGCGGGATGTGTACGTCGGCTTCACACTCACCGGTCGAAGAGTGCAGCGCTATCGGCGCGCCGGCAGCGGCGACGCCCCGGCCGACCGGCCGCGGCCGCCGTGATCTCTCCTGCCTGAAAACTTGAACGACCCTGTCAGAATGAGGGACCGGCGTCAGCCACGCGAGCACCGGCTCGCCGGACGGCCCGTCACACGTCGCGCGGCAGCATCTCCGCATAGGCACCCGTCAAGAGGTCGGTGGCGGCAATGCCGAGCCGCGCCATCAGCTCGGCAGCGATCCGATGCCCCTCCGACTCCGCCTGGCCGTCGTGGAGGACAACCTCCAATTCGACAAAGCTCCCCAGCCCGACGACCTCGTCGAGATGGATCCTCGTCTGCCCCACAATACACAGCGTCCGCATCTTCTCCACGACCTGCGTCACGCCACAGGCCCGCTCGAGGATATCGCGAAGCGTTGCCGGATCGGCGATCGCGGCCAGCCGATAGTCCGACCTCTTGCTTCCTGCGGTGTCAGGCCGGTCATACCAAATCAATTCACCCGCCCCCGAGCCGAGCTCCCGGAGCTTGAGCCGGCCATGGGGGCATCCAAAAAACGTGTCGCGCTGGTGAAATATTTCCGGCGGCGCATCGCTCCAGCGGCGCGCCAGCGCAGCAAGCGCGTCCGGATCGTGAACCCACGCCTTGATCTCGACGTTCGTCGGCATGGCTCGGCCCCTTCAGCGTCTCGTCAGCGTTTCAAGGAGAGCACCAACACCCCCGCCCCTACCATGAGGATCCCCGTCCATTCACGGACACTTGGCCGCTCGTGGAGAAAGAAGACGGCAAACACGGCCACGAGGAGCACGCTGAGCTTGTCGACCGGGGCCACCTTCGATGCCTCGCCGATCTGGAGCGCCCGAAAATAGCAGACCCACGACACACCGGTGGCGGCCCCGGAGAGCGTCAGAAAGAGGAGCGTGCGATGGGGAAGGGTGAGTGGGTTTTGCCACTTGCCGGTCGCCATCACGAACATCGACAAGAGCACGAGGATGACGGCCGTTCGTACGAGGGTGGCGAGATCTGAATCGATTCCCTCGAGGCCGATCTTGGCGAGGACCGCCGTCAGCGCGGCAAACACGGCCGAGAGCAGCGCCCACATGATCCACGCGGAGGATGATTCCATCAGCTGCTCCTCAAGCAGGCATTACCCCGGAACGAACAATGAGCCCAGCATAACGGCTTCACTCCTCGGCGCCAGGAAGCCGCCGCCCGATCCACGTGGCATGCCGTCACGGCTTGCTGTCTTCGTAGAGCTGCTGGAGGAGGATTCCGCCGTTGACCACGATCAGCTCGCCGGCGGTGAGCCCCTCGGACACGATCGCTGATTCGCGGAGCTCGTGGGCAGACTTCACTAGCCTGCGCTCAAAGGCATCGTTTGTGTCACCGTTCTTGACGAACACGACATGGTCGTCTTCGCAGACGACGACCGCCGACCGCGGAATGACCACGTGCCCGGCCACCGGTGGCTCGAAGACCACAATTCTCACGAGCTGATCGCTCTTGTACCGTCCGTGCTGGTTGGGGATCGATCCCCTGATGCGAACCGCGTGCGTGTCGGGATCAACCTGATTGGAAACGTATTCGACCTGCCCCTCGACCACCTCTTTCGTGAAAGGGAACTGCACCTCCCACTTCAACCCCTCGGTGATGGAGGCGAGATCGCGTTCATACACCTGCCCCAACACCCACAGCTCGTCGAGCGCCGAGATCGTGAACAGCGTGTCGTTGACGTCGTAGATGTTCCCCACCGCCACGTCACGGCCGATGATCGTCCCACCCCCTTGGGCGCAGAGCGTCATTTTCGCTTTTTCTGTGCCATCCTCTTGGGCGACTTTTTCGATGTCCTCGAGCGACACTCCGTAAACAACGAGCGTGTCCCGGGCCAGCTTGAACTCCAGATCGCTGCGACGCTGGTTGTTCTCCGCATCGAGGAGCGTCCGCGAAGTCGGCGGCAACACCCCTTGGGCCACAAGATCCCGTTGCTGGGAGGCGATCTGGCGGTCATGGATGGACTGCGATTGCTTCGATTCGTAGGCCAGCTTCGCCTCGGCCAGTTGCACGCTGTAGAGCTCGACGAGCGGATCGCCCTTCTCCACCTTCTTTCCCACGGTGGCATGCACGGCCAACACGAGCGCGTCGAAACGGGGCCGGACCTTGATGATGGTGTCGGGGTTGTAGTCGGTCTTTCCCTGGATCTCCATCCGCACCGGCTCCGATTGGGGGGCCACCGCCGCCATCTTCACACCGAGCGTGTCTCGCTGCGAGGCTGTGAGATGCACCATGCCATCCCAGGGCTGCTTTGCAGACGCCGCCCACGCCCCCGAAGTCTCCTGGGTGGGACGCGATTCAGCCACGTCCAATTCCTCAGGCCTCTTCAATCCAACAGCCTCCAATACCTCCCGCGCGATCACGGCCCCCGATTCGGTTAAACCGAAGAATCCCGCCAGGCAGGCAAGCACTCCCAGCGGCCATACCCAAAGAGGAAACAATGCCTTCCGGGGCGCGCGAAAAGAACGATCAGGCTCGGGGCCTTGGGCCGTACTCATGAATGGGACTCCCCCACCGGGCCCGCCGGAGCAGGGAAAAAGGTGTACAGAACAGGCAAGACAATCTGCGGCAACACCATCGCGACGAGCATGCCACCGACCACCACGATCGCGAGAGGACGCTGCGCCTGCGAGCCGACTGAAGTCGCCACCGCGGCGGGGAGGAGCCCGAGGATGGCCGTCAGCGAGGTCATGATCACCGGCCGCAGCCTGACCATCACTCCCCGATAGGCCGATTCCTCGGCGGAGAAGCCCTTGGCCCTCAAGCCGTTAAAATACGTGATCAGGAGCACGCCGTTTTGGACGGCCACGCCGAAGATCGAGATGAATCCCACTGCCGCGGAAATGCTGAAGTGGGTTCCGGTGAGCCGGAGGGCCCAGACGCCTCCCATGTTAGCCACGAGCACATTGAACATCACCAGAAACGCATACTTCAGACTACCGAACACGGTGAACAGCAAGAGCATGATGAGGGTCACCGACAAAGGCACGAGCCACTTGAGGCTCGCGAAGGCCTGTTCCATCTGGGCAAACTCACCCGACCACTCGAGCCGATATCCGGGCGGGAGGCTGACGGCCGACTTCGCGTCGGCGATCAGAAGTTGTGCCTGGCGGATCGCCGATCCCAAATCC
>SIAG01000200.1 GCA_009691925.1 Planctomycetaceae bacterium | reverse complement strand
TTCTCAACCTCGACAACATCTATTCGGTCGAGGGGAACTACTTCAATGTCCGGCCTTTCAATGGCGAACAATCGACGCCGCACACCGCCGGCGCCTACCAGCAGAACTTCCTCGCCGGCTTCCGGCCCCAACCGGATTCACCCGGCTTCCAGGACATCAACTGGGCGCAGGTGACAACGAACGCGTCGATCATGAGTGCCGAGCTCAACTGGCGCCGGCGGACCTACGGACCGGTCACCTGGCTGGGCGGTTTCCGCTGGGTGGAATGGAACCAAGGGATGCAGGTTCTCGACCAATACACCACGACCGATCCCCCCAGCCAGGAGGCCGAGCGGATCACGACAAACACCATCAATGATCTTTACGGCGGGCAAGGCGGGGCCGACGTGATGCTCTGGAACAACGGTGGCCCGATCCGGTTCAACGCCGTCGGCAAGGCTGGCGTGTTCCTCAACAACGCCGTCCAGCACACCGATGGCTTCTCGAATCTCTTTGGCACCGGTCCCCTCGGGCCGCTCTCCGCTGCCGCTCAACAGACGGCGTTCTTCGGTGAGCTGGGGATCTTCGGTACCTGGCAGATCACCGATTGGCTCGCCTGGCGGACCGGCTACAACTTCTTCTGGCTCTCCGGGGTCGCCGTGCCGGTCGATCAGCTCAATACCACCGACGTCCTCAACAACACCGCCACGATCAACACCAACGGCAGCGTGTTCCTCAACGGCGTCCAGTTCGGCCTCGAGAGCCGCTGGTAGGCGGGGATGGAGCCGGAACCGGGCCGGCGAGGCCCGGCAGGCCGAAGCGTTCCAGGGCTTCGCCGGTGTGGCTGCGGAGGAGTGGTTCACTCCCCGCCGCCGGGCCGGCGGAGCCCGGGCCATTTCCGGGGCGGCCCTTCGAGCCTTCGGCCCCGCCCGCCGCCCGCCAGCGGGCGGCGTGGATGGCGACGTCCTCCGGCGGCCCCTCGACGACGATCCGCCCCCCGCCGTCCCCTGCCTCGGGGCCCATATCGATCACCCGGTCGGCCGCGGCGACGACCTCGAGATTGTGCTCGACGACAAGAACGGTGTTGCCTGAGTCGACGAGCCGCTCGAGGACATGGAGGAGCTTTTCGATGTCGGTGAAGTGGAGCCCGGTGGTCGGCTCGTCGAGGATGTAGAGCGTGCTCCCGGTGCCCGGCTTGGCGAGCTCGCGAGAGAGCTTCACGCGCTGGGCCTCGCCGCCGGAGAGTTGCGGGGCCGGCTGGCCGAGGTTCACGTATCCCAGTCCGACGTCGATGAGCGTGGCGAGGATCCGCGACACCTGCGGCACCCCCTCGAAGAGCCTCGCGGCGTCGGCAACGCTCATCGAAAGGACGTCGGCGATGCTCTTGCCATGCCACTTCGCATGGAGCGTCTCGCTGGAATAGCGGCTCCCCCGGCAGGCCTCGCACTCCACCCAGATGTCGGGGAGGAAGTGCATCTCGACGCGGCGCCGGCCGAGCCCCTCACAGGCCTCGCAGCGGCCGCCGGGGACGTTGAACGAGAACGTCCGCGGCGTGAAACCTCGCGTCTTCGACTCCGGCACCTTGGCGAAGAGATCGCGGATGTGGTCGAAGACGCCGGTGTAGGTGGCAGGGGTCGATCCGGGGGTCGAGCCGATCGCCTCCTGGTCGACGAGGATCACCTTGTCGATCGAGTCCATCCCGCGGATCGAATCGTGGTGGCCGGGCTGCTCGCGGGCAGCATGGAGCCGGCGCGCCAATGCCCTCCACAGCACTTCGAGGACGAGCGACGTCTTGCCGCTCCCGCTCGGACCGGTGACGGCGGTGAGGACGCCAAGGGGGATGCGGGCGTCGATGCCTTTGAGCGTGCGGTGGCGGATGCCGCGGATCTCGAGCCAGCCGGTCGGCTGGCGGCGGCCGTCGCGCGCTTTCCGTGCGAGGATCGCGTCGCAGGCCCGGCGGGCGGTGAGAAACGGCCCGGTGGGGCTTGCCGGCAGCGTCGCCAGCAGGGCAGGGGGGCCCTCGGCGACGATCCACCCCCCTTCGCGGCCGCTCCCCGGGCCGAAGTCGAGCGTCATGTCGGCGGCCGCCACGACCTCGCGATCGTGCTCGACGACGACGAGCGTGTTGCCGAGGTCGCGGAGCTTGGTAAGCGCCGTGATCAGACGGTGCGTGTCGCGCGGATGAAGGCCGATCGTCGGTTCATCGAGGACGTAGAGCACGCCGGTCAGGCCGCTGCCGACCTGGGCCGCCAGGCGGATCCGTTGCAGCTCACCGCCGGAGAGGCTGCCGGCCGGCCGGGCGAGGTCGAGGTAGTCGAGGCCGACGTCGACAAGAAACGTCACCCGCGAGAGCAATTCGCGGAGGAGATCGGCGGCGATTTTTCGCTCGGAGTCGGCAAGCGTCACGCCTTCGAGCGCCCCCTTGAGCCGGCCCAGGGGCATGCGGCACCAGACATCGAGGGGGCGGCCCCAGAGGGTCACCGCCGAGGCGACATCGGCCAGTCGGCTGCCGCCGCACTCGCTGCAGGGGACCTCGCCGAGCACCGCATCGACCCGGCCGCGGAGCCCGACGACGAGCCGGGCCGCCTCCTCGCAGGCCTGCTCGAGCCCCTTGAAACGGAAAGCGAACCACGGGCCGGCCTCTGGGGCAGCGGCGCCCGCCGCCAGCGACGGCCGCGGCACCTCGATCCACCGCTCGCCAGTCCCCTCGAAGAGCACGCGTTGCTGGAGGCCGGAGAGCTCGACCAGCGGCACGTCGGTCGGCAGGCCGCTCACCGCGCACAGCGCGACGAGCATCGCCTTGGAGACGGGGCTCGAAAGCTGCGGCCAGAGGTCGAGGGCCCCATCGGCGAGCGACACCGTCGGATCGCGGACGAGCGCCGAATGCTCCACGCCCGTCCGGGTTCCCAGGCCGTCGCAGCGCGGGCACCAGCCGAGCGGGCTGTTGAAGGAGAACTGCCGCGGTTCGAGCGGTTTGAAACCCCGGCCGCACCCCGGGCAGGCGAGCAGCCGGCTGTGGACCTCGACGGGCCAGTCGGGTTCCTCGAGGGCTTCGCCGCCGTGCCCCTCGGCCTGCCTGGCCACGAGCATCGTGCCCCCGCCGACCGTAAACGCCGCCTCGATGCTCTGGGCGAGCCGGCTGCGGGCAGCCGGGTCGGCGGTGACACGGTCGACGACGATCTCGATCCGGTTCTTCCGCTTCCGGTCGAGCTCCGGCTTGTCGTCGAGATGGACCGTGCGGCCGTCGATCCGGACGCGCACCCACCCGGCCGCCTTGAGCGCCGCGAAGAACGCGTCGGAGGATTGGCCGACGCGCGGCTCGGCCGGCGCCAGGAGAAGCATCCGTGTCTCCGGAGGATGGGCCAGGAGCCGCTCGACGGTCTTGTCGACACTCCGCGCCCCGACCGGTACGCCGCACTCCGGGCAGTGCATCCTCCCCAGCCGGGCGCCGAGGACACGGAAATAATCGTACATCTCCGTCAGCGTGCCGACCGTCGAGCGGGGCGTGCTGCCGGTGGCTCGCTGCTCGATCGCCACCGCCGGCGACAGCCCCTCGATCCGCTCGAACAGCGGCTTCGGTACTTGGCCGACGAACTGCCGGGCGTAGGGGCTCAAGCTCTCGACATACCGGCGCTGCCCCTCGGCGTAGAGGGTGTCGAAGGCGAGCGAGGTCTTTCCCGAGCCGCTCGGCCCGCAGCAGACGGTCATGGCGCCGCGGGGAATATCGGCATCGACAGATTTGAGATTGTGCTGGCAGGCGCCCCGAACCTCGATCGAGGCGGGGCCGGGGTCACGCGAGGCGGCCGTGATCCGTGCCAGGATGTCGCGCTCGAGGGTGGCCGGATCGACGGCGGCTCGGCGTCGCGCGGCCCGCCGCGGTGGCGGGGCGGCGGCACCGGCCGCGAGAATCGATTTGAGGGCGATGCCGGTGTGCGAGCCTTTCGCGCGGGCCACCTTCTCCGGCGTCCCCTCCGCGATGATCTTCCCGCCGCCAGAGCCCCCCTCGGGGCCGAGGTCGATGACCCAGTCGGCCCGCTTCACGACGTCGAGATTGTGCTCGACGACGAGGACGGTATTGCCGGCGTCGACGAGCCGCTCGAGAACGACGAGGAGCTGGCGGACGTCGGCCATGTGGAGCCCCGTCGTCGGCTCGTCGAGGATGTAGAGCGTTCGCCCCGTTGACCGCTTGGCGAGCTCGCGCGAGAGCTTGACCCGCTGGGCCTCGCCGCCGGAGAGCGTCGGCGAAGGCTGGCCGAGATGGAGGTAGTCGAGGCCGACGTCGCAGAGGGTCTCGAGCTTGCGGGCGATGTCGGGGGCATCGGCGAACAGCGTCCGGGCGTCGCCGATCTCCATCCCGAGGAGGTCGGCAACGTTCTTCCCCTTCCAGCGCACCTCGAGGGTGTCGCGGGAGAAGCGGGCGCCGCCGCAGGTCTCGCATGGCACCCAGACATCGGCGAGGAAGTCCATGTCGAGCCGCACCGAGCCGTTTCCCTCGCAGGCCTCGCACCGCCCCCCGGCGACGTTGAAGCTGAAGCGGCCCGCCTTCCAGCCGCGCGTCTTGGCATCCGGGAGCATCGTGAGGAGGGTGCGGATGTCGTCCCAGACCTTCACGTAGGTCGCCGGGTTGCTACGGGGCGTGCGGCCGATCGGTGATTGGTCGATGACGATCACCTTGTCGAGCTCGTCGGCCCCCAGCAGCGCGGCGAACTCACCGGGTCGCGCCGCCTCGCTCCCGAGCTTCTCACGGAGGGCCGGCTCGAGGACGTCGCCGACGAGCGAGCTCTTCCCGCTCCCCGAGACGCCGGTGATGCAGACGAGGAGCCCGAGCGGGATCTCCACGTCGACACCCCGGAGGTTGTTGTGCCTGATCCCTTCCATCCGCAGCCGCCGCTCTCCGCGAGGGCGGCGGCTGGTGGGAACCTCGATCCGGTCGCGCCCCGAGAGGAATGCGCCGGTGATGCTGCGGGGATTCGCCGCCACATCGTCGGGGGTTCCGGCTGCCACCACCTCGCCACCGCGCTTCCCCGGCCCGGGGCCGAAGTCGACCACCCAATCGGCAGCGCGGATCGTTTCCTCGTCGTGCTCGACGACGACGACGGTGTTCCCCTTGTCGCGGAGGGCCTGGAGCGCGCCGAGGAGGCGGGCGTTGTCGCGTGGGTGGAGGCCGATGGAGGGCTCGTCGAGGACGTACAGCACCCCCGACAGACCGGAGCCGATCTGTGCGGCGAGGCGGATCCGCTGGCTCTCGCCGCCGGAGAGCGTCGGCGCCTTGCGGTCGAGGGCGAGGTAGCCCAAGCCGACCTGATCGAGGAACTCCAGCCGTGAACGGATCTCCTTCATCAGCTCCGCGGCGATCACCGTCTGCGTCGGGTCGAGCGAAAGAACGGAGAGGAACTCCCGCGCGTCGGCGATTGGCAGGCCGCAGAGGCGGTCCAGCGACAGCTCCAGCCCGTGCGCCGCACGGGCCGACTTCGAGGCGGTGGCGATCCGGACGGCCCGGCCCTGCGGCGCGAGCCGGGCCCCCTGGCAGCCGTGGCAGGGGGTGATCCGCATCAGCTTCTCGAGCATCCGCCGGAGGATCCCACTCTTGGCATTCCGCCACCGGTTGCCGAGCATCGAGAGGATTCCCTCGAACCGGGTCTTCGCGCCGCGCTCCGCCTTCCCCCGTTTCCAGGCCAGACGGATCTCCTCGAGGCCCGTGCCCTCGAGCCAGATCCGCCGCTGCAGCGGCGTGAGATCCTCCCACGGGGTGTCGAGGAGCGTGCCGGCGGGGAGCTTCCGCTTCTCCTCGGCATGGGCGGCGACCCCCGTCAACAGGCGCCGCATCCAGCGCGGCATGTCGCGGAAGGTCCCCAGGAACCCCAGCGCCCCCTTGCGGAGCGACTTGCCCGGTTCGGTGACGAGTTTGTCGGGGTCGATGCCATAGATTTCGCCGAGCCCTTCGCAGGCCGGGCAGGCCCCCTGCGGGCTGTTGAAGCTGAATAGCTGCGGCTCGGGCGTGGCGTAGCTGACGCCACAGGCGGTGCAGGCGTAGCGGCTGGAAAGAACGAGCTCGTCGGAGATTCCTTGGGCCGGCCGATCGGCCGCTTCGTTTTCGTCGTCGTCGGTCTTTCGCTTCGCCTTCTTCTTCCGCGCCGCAGCCGGCACCGTGGCAGCAGCGGGCCTGGAATCCCCTTCTGGCTCGGCGGCCACGATCACCATCCCCCCGCCGGTGCGGAGCGCCAGCTCGACCGCTTCGGCCAGCCGGCTGCGCGTCGAGTCATCGGGCACGAGCCGATCGACGACCACCTCGATCGTGTGCTTGAGGAGCTTTTCGAGCGGCGGCGGATCCTCGACGCGGACGACACGGCCGTCGACGCGGGCCCGGGTGAATCCCTGGCGGACGAGATCGGTGAACAAGTCGCGGTGCTCTCCCTTGGCGTCGCGCACCAGCGGCGCGAGGACGAGGATCCGCCGCCCTCCCCGGGAGGAAAGGATCCGCTCGACGATCGCGTCGCGCGGTTGGGCCTCGAGGACCCCGTCGCATTCGGGGCAATGGGCCTGGCCGACCCGGGCGTAGAGGACGCGGAGGAAATCGTGGATCTCCGTCATCGTCGCCACCGTCGAGCGCGGGTTGGTGCCGGCCGACTTCTGCGCAATCGAGATCGAGGGGGAGAGGCCGGTGACGCTGTCGACGTCGGGGCGGGGCAGTTGCCCGAGAAACTGCCGGGCGAAGGTTGAGAGGCTCTCGACGTACCGCCGCTGCCCCTCGGCGTAGAGCGTGTCGAAAGCCAAGCTCGACTTCCCTGATCCGCTCACCCCGGAGAGGCACACCAGCCGCCCACGGGGGAGCCCGACGGTGATATCCCGGAGGTTGTGCTCACGGGCGCCGCGGACCACGATCGGGGGGACGTGCATGGGGAAGAACCGGGTGTATGGCGGGGGAAAACCGTCGAGCGAGCGCCATTGTAGCGCTCCTCGGCCGGCAGGCTGGACATCGCCTTCGGGCTGCCATACCATCGATCCGGTGGGCGACTCCGCGGAGCCGCCCGCCGTCGACGGGGCGGTAGCTCAACTGGGAGAGCGCGGCGTTCGCAATGCCGAGGTTGGGAGTTCGATCCTCCTCCGCTCCACTCCAGGGACGGGTTCAGGTTCAGTTACAGGTTCGGTTCCAGTCCAGGTTCGGTTCCAGTCCAGGTTCGGTTGAAGTCCAGTTCAACGGTCCACGAGTGCCCACGGATGCCCGGGTGTGGTGCTCGGGTGCCGGGTTCGCGGGAGTGGTCCGGTTAAGGGTTGATCGGTTCGGGGTTTGCTCCATGGCCACCTCGGCTGATCCCTCTGCCGATCTCATGCTCCGGGTGCAAGCCGGCGACGCCGAGGCGTTCGAGCAGTTGGTCACCCTCTGGCAGGACCGGCTGGTGACGCTCTTTCTCCACCACACCGGCGACCACTCCACCGCCCAGGATCTCGCCCAGGAGGTCTTC
>SIAG01000199.1 GCA_009691925.1 Planctomycetaceae bacterium | reverse complement strand
GTCTACACCGTCGAGTTGGTCGTCTGCGACCCTGCCGGAGCCCAGCGGAGCGCGTCGGTGCCGGTGGTCGTCGGCAATGCCCGCCCCGAGATCCGCTTTGCCCAGCCTTCGGACGGCGATTTCTTCGACCCCGCAGCGCCGATTGATTTTCGCCTCCTGGTCCGCGACCACGAGGACGGCACGAACGACACCGCAGCGGCCGACGCCGACGGCCTCGAGGAACTGATGTCGACGGACGTCCCACGGGCAGCGGTGCAGGCCGGTCGGGTGGTCGACGGCGGGGTCGCTGCGGTGCCCCCAGGACTTGAGCGGATGCGGCAGAGCGACTGTTTCAACTGCCACGCCGTCGATCAGGCCCGCGTCGGCCCGCCGCTGGTGGAGGTGGCGAACAAGTACCGCGGCCAGGAGGGGGCGCTCGAGGCCTCGGTCGAGCGGGTGCTGAAGGGCTCGAGCGGCGTGTGGGGGAAGATCCCGATGATCCCCCACTCCCATCACACCCCCGACGAGATCCGCGAGATGGTGGGGTGGATCTATTCGCTCACCCCATCGGCTCTGACGCGCGTCTTCACCGGCTTCGTCGGCGGCATTCCGGTGACGCCGGAGGAGATCTCAAAGGGGGGCCGCTACCGGCTCGAGGCGACGTATCTCGACCGTGGCGTCGGCCCGATCCCTGCGCTTGCCGGTACGGCGACGGTGTTTCTCCGGCCGCGGCTCACCGAGGCCGAGACCGCCGACGGGATCCATGGGCCACAGGTGCTCGCCTCCGGGAATGCCGGAGGGGGGCATTTTCTCGGGGCGGTCGACCACGGCCATTGGCTCCTGTTTCGCGACGTCCCCCTCGATGCGGTTGGGGGAACGACGCTGCGGATGGCGTCAGCCGGGGCGGGGGGCGCGGTCGAAGTCCGGATCGACGCCGTCGACGGACCGCTCCTGGCCACCGTGCCGGTGGAGGTCAACGGCCAGTGGGAGGAGTTCTACGAGCGCTCGGCGACCTGGGCACCGATCGCCGGTCGTCATGATGTCTATCTCCGCTTCACCCATCCGCAGCAGGCCGGAGGGATGATGAATCTCGACAGCCTGCGGTGGGATACCATCCGGGATCTTGTCCAGGATGCCGTGCGGCCGTGATTCGTCGCCTCACGGCTGGGGTGCGTTCGTGGCGGCGGTCGTGGCGGCCGGCGGAATGACCGCCGGCGCCGGTACCGGTTGCCAACGCCCCTCGAGGAATTGGCTCCCCTCGGAGCCTGCCGCCGTGAGGCGCACCCGCACCGCCCCCTCAGTCCGCAGCACCCGGGCCGGCCTGTCGGCGCCGGCAGCCGTTGCATAGGCTCGGCGGACCTCCTCGAAGCGCGGCCCCGCCGCGCCGCTGACGATCACCCACGCCGGCGCCGTCACCCGGGCCAAGGCCGGTGGAAGGCTGGCGAGGCTGCCATGATGGGGGGCGATGAGGAGATCACACGGCCCGGGATCGGCGGCGACGAACCGGTCGAGCGCCCCCCCTTCGAGATCGCCCGTGAGCAGGACCCGGCGCCCCGCTGACTCGACCGCCAGGACGAGGCTCGTCTCGTTGTCGGCGGGGGCCGGCCCCCCACCGCCCCCAGAACGCGGATGGAGGACACGCACCCGACAGAGGGGATCGAAGGGGATCTCGTCCCCGGCCGAGACCGCCGACACCGGAACACGCGCGGCGGCGATCCGCGCGAGAACCTCGGCGACCGCCGGTGCCGGGCTGGCCAGGAAGGCCTCGGGAACAACGACGCGGCCGACATCGAAGCGTTCGAGAAGGTCAGGCACGCCGTTGAAATGATCGGTGTCGGCATGGGAGATGACGAGGGTGTCGATCCGGCCGATCCCCTCGCTCCAGAGGAGCGCCGAAAGCCCGCGCCCCGCCGCCACGCCGGCGCCGAGTCTCCCGGCGTCGTAGACCAGACAGCGTCCGGCGGGCCCGCGCACGACCAGGCCGCAGCCATGCCCCATCGCCGCAGCGATGACGTCGAGGCCCGGCGCCGGGCCGACCGCGACCAGGCCGACGGCGAGGCCGACCGCAGCCCACATTCCCGCCGCACAGGCCCAAACCGAGGGGCGCACCAGCCTGGCTCCGGCGAGGAAGAGGAGCATCGCCACGAGCCCGGCATACCACCCCACAGTCCACCACACCGGCGGCCCCGACACCCAATGAAAGGCCCCGGGGATCCGCGCAGTGAGATCGACCGCGACCTCGATCGCAGCCAGGGCCGCGTCACAGACCGCCCCCCCGGCAGCGGCGATCGGCCAGCAGACCGGCGCGGCGAGAAGACAGAGGAATCCCCCCACCATCGCCACCCCGACCAGCGGCGCGATGAGGGGATTAAGGAGCAGACCGGCCGGACTGAAGACATGGAAGTGGGCGGCCACCAACGGCGCTGTCACCAGCCAGACGGCGAACCCGATGAGGAGGGCATCGAAAGCAGCCCGCGCCTGCCGCCGGATCGACCGGTGCAACGGCGAGCGGGAGCGGTCGATGAGCCGGTCGATCGGGTCGTCGTTGCGCCGCCCGGCGCCGACCGCCGTCGCCGCGCCGATGAGGACGGCGGTGGAGAGGAACGACAACTGGCTGCCGATGCGGAGGATCTCCGGTGGGTGCCAGGCAAGGACGACGATCGCCACCACGGCCAGGGCGTTGAGGCCGGCGGCACGACGACCGCAGACGGCGCCGAGGCAGGCCAACCAGACCAGGAGCGTCGCGCGGAGCACCGGGGTCTCGCCGCCGACGAGGATCATGTAGAGCCCCGTCGCCACCGCCACGAGGAGGAGCGCGGCGGTCCGGGGGAGCCGCAGAAGCCTGGCGATGGCAAACAGGCCGGCCGCGAGGAGCGCGACATGGAGCCCCGAGATCGAGAGGATGTGAATGGTCCCGGTGACCATGAAGGATTCGGTCATCTCCGGCAGGAGCGTCTCGCGCGTGCCGAGGAGGAGGGCTGCGGCAAGCGCCCCGCGCTGCGTCGAGAGATGCGCCCGCAGCGCTGTCGCCCCGCGCTCGCGGACCTCCTCGAGGACCGCCGCGAGCGTCGGCCAGCCCCCCGCCGCCAGCCGCTCGATCGCCCCGGCTCCCTCGACCCGGATCACCGATAAGGTGCGTTCCTGCCGGGCGCGGGCGCGCTGGTCGAACTCGCCTGGATTGCCGGGCAGTCCGGGGCGCAGCGCCCGCCCCCAGACGCGGCAACGCTCCCCGGCACCGAGCTGCGGCGGCGGGCCATCGATGACGAGCACCGCCCGGCCGGAACACGGGCGCCACGCTTCCCCGTCGCGCACGGCCGTGATCGCAAACTGGCAGTCGCTCGACGGCGGGCGCCCCCCACCGCGGAGCGGATCGCTCGGGCGGGGGAGCGGGCGCGGTGCCGCGACGAGCCTCCCCTCGACGGCCACCGGCAGGGGCCGGTCGGAGAGGCTCCAGGCGAGGTCATCGGCGGCGAACCACCGCCATCGGGCCGTGCCCCAGGCCGCTCCGGCGGCAGCGATCGCCACGAGGAGGAGAGGGGCGGCCATCCCCGGACGCCGCCCGATCGACCACCCCCAGCCGCCGAGGACGACGACGGCCGTGGCCCAGCAGACGGTCGCCGGCAGGGGGAGGAGGAGCGCGGCACCGATCCCTGCCACCAGCGCGGCAGCGACGACCACCAGCGGCCGGGAGGGAAGGGGATCACGACGACGCCAGCCCCCCGCAAAAGCCAATCGGCACTGGGCCAGGGCCTGACGGAGCCATCCCGACACGTCGATCATTCCGCCCGGTAACGAACGCATCCCTCGACACCCCCGACTTTCAGTCAGCCGTCTCCCGGCGCCCACGTTCGACGGCGGGACGCTCCGCTGGACAAATGTCCTACCGTCGCGCGGAGGGGGATGCAACGCCCCGCCGGGAACGCCGCGGGCGTTTCAGCCCTTGCGGGCCTGGACGATCCTGGGGAGGCCGGCGATGTCGGCGAGCGTCGGAGCGGGAACGAGCCCGGCATGACGGCGGATCAGCGCTTCGGCCGCCGCGGCGGTCGACGGGCCGATCTCCACCAGGAGCCAGCCCCCCGGCGCCAAACGGCTCTCGGCCGCCGCGACGAGGCGCTCGACCACCTCGACCCCGGTCGGCCCCGCGACGAGGGCTCCCTTCGGCTCGTGGTCACGGACATCCCGGGGGAGCCCGGCGAGCTCGTCCTCGCGGACATACGGCGGATTGCTGACGATGCAGTCGAAGGGGCCCGCAGCAGCCGGAGCGTCGAGGAGATCGCAGGCGACCAGTTCGATTCGACCGTCGAGCCCGTGACGGGCGACGTTTCCCCGGGCGACGTCGAGGGCGTCGCCCGAGATGTCGGTGGCGACCACGCGGGCCTTGGGGAGATGCTTGGCCAGCGCCACCGCGATCGCGCCGGAGCCGGTGCCAACATCGGCGATCCGTGGAGACTCCAGGGGGCGGCACAGATCGATGGCGCGGACCACGAGACCCTCGGTCTCCGGGCGGGGAATGAGGACCGCGGGGGAGACGGCCAGCACCAGCGAGAAAAACTCCCGACTGCCGACGAGGTAGGCCACCGGCTCCCGCTCCCCGCGCCGCTTGACCAAGCCGCGGAACCGGGCCCGCCCGGCCTCGTCGACCGGCTCGTCATAAGCGGTGTAGAGGGCGATCCGTGAACAGCCACGGACATGGGCGAGGAGCACCTCGGCGTCGAGCCGGGGGGAATCGCTTCCCTTTCCGGTCAGCCACTCGGTTGTCCAGGTCAGTAAGCGCCCCACCGTCCACACGTCATCGGTCATGGTCAGGCCTCCGCTCCGATCAGGGTGTCGCCGGCTTCGAGGAGCGTTCCATGTCGGCGCGGCGCTGTTGCCGGGCGTGCTCCTCGATCGCTTGTATCACCAGTCCAAGGCGGCCGGTCATCACCTGATCGAGCGTGAAGCTCTCGTTGATCCGATGATCCGTCAGCCGGTTCTGCGGGAAATTGTAGGTCCGGATCCGCTGGCTCCGGTCTCCGGAACCGACGAGCGTGCGCCGCTCGCTGGCGCGCTTCTCGTGCTCGATGCTGCGGCGCAGTTCGTAGAGCCGGGCCTTCAGAACCCGCATCGCCTTGGCGAGGTTCTTGTGCTGGCTCTTTTCGTCCTGGCATTGGACGACGAGGCCCGTTTCGAGGTGCGTGAGGCGGACGGCGGAGGCGGTTTTGTTGACATGCTGCCCGCCGGGACCACTCGCACAGAACAGGTCCTTGCGGTATTCGTCGGGGGCGATCGTGACCTCGACATCCTCCGGCTCGGGGAGCACCGCCACGGTCGCCGCCGAGGTGTGGATCCGCCCCTTCGTCTCGGTGTCGGGGACGCGTTGCACCCGGTGCCCTCCACTCTCCCACTGCAGGCAGCGGAAGATCGCGGCGCCCGAGAGCCCGAGGATGAGATCCTTGAAGCCCCCGAGCTCCGTCGGGCTGGCATCGAGAACCTCGACCTGCCATCCCTGTTCGGTGGCGTGGCGCCGGTACATCTCGTAGAGATCGCGGACGAACAGCGCTGCCTCATCCCCGCCGGTGCCAGCACGGAGCTCCATGACACAGCGGCCACGATCGGCATCGCCGTCGTCGGAACAGACGTCGAGGAGCTCGTCCCACTCCTGATCACGCCGGGCCCGCAGTTCGGGAAGCTCAGCCTCGGCCAGCCCCTTGAGCTCGTGGTCATTCCCGCGGCTGAAAGTATCGAGGTCGGCGATCTGCCTCTCGAGATGGACGAATCCCCGGTAGCGCCGCGCCAGCCGGGCGAGCGATCCGTGCTCACGGGCGACCGCGGCCATCCGCTGCGGCTGGGCCATGACGGCAGGGTCGATCAACTCCCGCTCGAGTTCCTCGAATCGGGCGAGCTTCTCTTCGAGCTGGTCGCGCATCGTCCGGGAAGCCTCGATCCGTCGGCAGAGCGCTTAGGCGCGGGAAAGCCGGATCCCCCCGGAAAGGTTGCTCCCAAAGGAGATGCCGGAGGAGATCCCGAACGGGCCGCCGTCAGGACGCCGGCTCGGTGGTGGGGACGGCTGCGGCGAGCTTCTTCCCCTTCTTGAGGCTCGCATAGCCGGCCTCGGCAAACTTCGATTTGAACTTCTCGATCCGACCGGCCGTGTCGACGAACTTCAGCTTCCCCGTGAAGAACGGATGGCAGACGTTGCAGATGTCGACCTTCAACTCGGGCATCGTGCTCCGGGTCCGGAAGGTGTTGCCGCAGCCGCAACGGACCACGGTTTCGATGTAACGGGGGTGGATGTCGTCTTTCATGGCTTGACTCGGGGCGGGACCCGGACGGAACCGGGCTCGGGAGCAGGGGCGTCAGTGAGAAGCTATTGAATGTAGCCGCTGCCGCCCCGTCCCGCAACGCATCCTCCCCGCTTCCCGGCTTACGGGCCCCCGGGAACGAGTCGGTCGGCGAGGAGGCGACTGCCGAAGCGCTGCGGCGAGGCGTCTTCACGCAGCAGTCGGGCGGCCTCCTCCCGCTCCCCGAGAGCGAGCTTTGCCTGGGCCAGATTGACCCGTGCGGCATCGGACCAGATCCCCTCGGGATTCGCCTGGAGCGTCATCCGGTCGAGATAGTCGATGGCCGTGTCGTATTCCTTCTCGGCGAGCGTCAGCAGCCCGAGCCAATACGTGGCGTCCCCCTTGAGTTCGTCGTACATCCGCTTCGCTTGCTCGGCCTGCGGCGGCGGCAGGCCACGGAGTGTCTCGGCGATCACGGTATTGCCGGGGCGGGCGGCGAGATAGGCCATCTTCGCCCCGTCGGGGCCGTCGAGGACACCGCGGAACTCGCGCAGCCGGGCGGCGTACAGTGGCCGGAACGACCGCGCCTGGCGGTTGGCATCGGTCTGCTCGATTGCCATTTCCATCACCCCCAATTCCCTGCCGAGCGCCGCATCGACCCCCGGCCGGGGCTCGCGCCGACGGTCGAGCGTCTCCCAGGGGAACTCCCACAGCAGGGCCCGCACCCCGCCGGCCGCTCCGCTAGTCGACGCCGGGGGAGCGGCGGCATCCGGGGCCGGGGAGGACGGCGTCGCCGGGAGGGCGGCTAGGGCCCGGGCGGCGACTTTTCCGGCATGCATGGCCAGGTCGACACGGCGGGCTCCGGCGAGTTGCCGGTCGAGGAGATGCATCCGCCGCGACAGGCTCCAAGGCGAGGCGGGGACGAGCACGGTGAGTCGCCCCATGTCGGGCGCCTGAACGGGGTAGGGGCGGTCGGAGAGCGACATCGCGGCGAGGATCGTCGGATCCCCCGCCGCTTGCCGGGCCGTGGCCACCCCCTCGCCCCCCGGCCCCGGGACCGGCAGGCCATACCCCGGATCGAAGAGGTAGACATCCTCGCCACACAGCACCGCCGGGATCCAGGGCCGCAGGCTCCCAGCCTCCGGATCGCCGGTCGCGAGCATGACGCCGTCGAGCCCGGCGTGACGGACAAGCTCGAGAAACACCCACGCCCGCTGGGGAGCACTGGCCCGACCGGCGAGGAGG
>SIAG01000198.1 GCA_009691925.1 Planctomycetaceae bacterium | reverse complement strand
CGCGATCTTCTCCCCCAGGGCCTTGAGCTCGTCGGCGGCAGCTTGGTCGTACTGGTAGAGCACGCCGGGGGAGATGTTGACACTCGGCCGCTCCTTGAGAAGCTGGGTCTGTTCGGGGCTGCGGTCCTTCTCGGCGGTCCGAGCGGCCTCGGCGAGCTTTCCGCGCAGCTCCTCCGGGTGCTTGAGGAGCTCCTTCTCAAGCGCGGTGGCGATCGCCGTGGCCTGCTTCGCCTCGAGCTCCTGCGAGGCCGCCACCGCCTCGGCTTCGATCTCCGCCGAGCGGGCCCTGTCGGCATCGGTGAACAGCGACACGAGCCGTTCGTTCGGCGCTCTCCACGCCTGCGGGTCGAGGGCCGGCTCGAAGAGGGCGCGAAGGGCGTAGTAATCGGATTGCGGGATCGGGTCGTAGCGATGGTCATGGCACTGGGCACAGCCGACGGTGAGCCCGAGGAGCGAACTGGAAACAATCGTGAGCGTGTCGGTCACGACCCGGTTGCGGCTGTCGGCATCCCCTCCGCCGGCCGTCCCGTCGGCCGCCATCCGCAGAAAGCCCGTAGCCGTGAGCCGGTCGATCGACTCTGGCGGGAGCTGCGCATGGGGGGGCGCGACGAGCTCATCGCCGGCGAGTTGCTCGACGAGGAAGCGATCCAACGGCAGGTCAGCGTTGAGGGCGCGCACGACCCAGTCGCGATACTTCCAGGCGTAGGGCCGGGGAGGATCGTCCTGCGTGGCGCCGGCGGAGTCGGCGTAGCCTGCCGCATCGAGCCAATGGCGGGCCCACCGCTCGCCATAGCGGGGAGAGGCGAGGAGCCGATCGACGAGGTGCTCGTAGGCCGCCGGATCGGGGTCGGCGACGAAGGCATCGACCTCCTCGGCAGTGGGAGGAAGACCAAGAAGATCAAACGACGCCCGGCGGATGAGCGTCGCCCGGTCGGCTGGCGGCGAGAAGGAAAGGCCTCCAGCCTCGAGGCGGGCAAGGAGGAAGGCGTCGATCGGCTGGGCGACGAGCTCGGGGTGGGCCACGGCCGGGAGCGGGGGGCTGACAAGGGGGCGAAACGACCACCACTCCCGCTCCTCCAGCGTGATGCCGAGGCCGGGGGGAATCGTGGCTGGCTCGGGGCGCGCCGTCGGGGCCCCGGCGGCGACCCAACGTTCCAGAATCGCCAGTTCTTCAGGCGTCACCTTGAGCGTCGAGGGGGGCATCTCGGCGGAGCGGATCCGCGCCACAAGCAGGCTCGCCCCGGCATCCCCCGGCGCGATGGCCGGCCCGGAGTCGCCGCCGCGCTCCATCGAGCGCACCTGCCGCAGATCGAGATTCCCCTCGAAGGCATCGCCGGCCCCGTGGCAGTCGAAGCAGTGGGCCCGGAGGATCGGCCGGATGTCGCGTTCGAAGGAGAGGGGGGCGTCTTCGGCAGGGGCCTGCAGGGCCATTCCCAGCCAGCCGAGGGCGAGGAGGGCGAAGGTCCCAAGCGGAAGTGGACAGCGTCCCGCGTGCATCGAAACTGGGCTCATGTCGGGAGGGAAAACGCCCCGGAAGGTGCCGGAGCCGTCCACCAGTATCCCTCGATCCGTGGTCGGGGGGAAACCCGGTTCGTGGAGGGCGTCCTTCCGCAGAGGCTCCCGCCGTGGCAGAATCGACGAATTGGGGGGCTGCCGGGACCGGCCCGTGGCCGCGAGGGTCTCTTGAGTTGTCGAAGGGGGTGGTCATGCGTCGGAGTATTTTCGGGCTTCTGTTGGGTGCGGTGGCGGTGCTCGGGGCGAGTGGCGCGGTGAGCGCCGATGAGCCGCCGACCGGATTCACGGCGCTCTTCAACGGCAAGGACCTCGCCGGCTGGCGCGGGGGCGAGACCTTCGACCACCGCAAGCTTCTGGCGATGTCGGCCGACGAGCGGAAGGAGCAGATCCGCAAGTGGACCGCTGCCGACCAGAAAAACTCGCTGCTTGAGGTGAGTGACGCGACCCAGAAATCGCACTGGTATGTCGAGAACGGCGAACTGGTCAACGACGGCTTCGGGGCCTATGCCAGCACCGAAAAGGACTACGGCGACTTCGAGCTCCTCGTCGATTACCGAACCGTTCCGAAGGCCGATTCGGGGATCTATCTGCGCGGCGTTCCCCAGGTGCAGATCTGGGATTCGAGCCTTCCCGACCCGCAAAATCTCGGCCTCGCCAAGGGCTCGGGGGGGCTGTGGAACAATTCCGCCGGTGCTCCCGGCAAGGATCCGCTGGTCAAGGCCGACAAGCCGCTCGGCGAGTGGAACCGCTTCCGGATCATGATCCGCGGCGACAAGGTATCGGTGTCGCTCAACGACCAGAAGGTCGTCGACGACGCCCGGATGGAGAATTACTACGACCGCGCCGTGTCGGTGCCGGAGAAGGGCCCGATCCAGCTCCAGACCCACGGCGGCGAGATCCGCTGGCGGAACATCTTCATCCGCGATCTCTCCGGCTCCGCGAAATGATCCGCCCCGTGCCCCCCCATCCGCTGCTGCCCGGGCTTGTGGTCCTCGTGAGCATCGTCGTCGGGGGGGGTGGCACGGTGGCAGGGCAGTCGGTCACGGCGACGGCGACCAGGCCGGTGGTGCCGCTGTTGTTTGGCGACGAGCGCCTGCCGCTGTGCCGGGTGGTGGTGCACGTCGAGGGGGAGGGGCCCAGCCCGCGGATCGAGGGGATGTCGTTATCGCTGTTGGGAACCGATCGGATCGCCGCTCTGGCGGCGCTTGCGGTGGTGACGACGGGGCGCGACGAAGCGATTGCCGCCATCCCCGGTGGTGCATCGCTGGCTGCCGACGTCCCTCCCGCCGGCACGGTCACGCTCGCTCTCGAGGCCCCGCTGGCTGCCGGCGACAACGTCTTCTGGTGTGTCGGAAGCCTTGCCCCGCAGGCCGATCTCGTCGACCGGATCGCGGTCATGTGCACGGCGCTGGAGACCTCCGTCGGGCGGATTGTCGTTGCCGATGCGTCGCCCGACGTCCGCCAGCGCGTCGGGATCGCCCTCCGCAGGCAGGGCGACGACGGCGTCCACACGACGCGGATCCCGGTGCTGGCGACGACGCCGTCCGGCACGCTCCTGGCGGCGTACGACCTCCGGCACCGTGAGGCCCGTGACCTCCAGGAAGACATCGACATCGGCCTCTCCCGCAGCACCGACGGCGGCCGCACCTGGGAGCCGGTGCGGACGATCATCGACATGGGTGACTTCGGCGGTCTTTCCTCCGATCTCAACGGCTGCAGCGATCCCGGGATTGTCGTCGACGAGCGGACCGGCACGGTCCACGTCTTCGCTGTCTGGATGCACGGCAAGCCGGGGAAGCATCAGTGGACCGACGACGGCTCCGAGCCCGGCTTCGAGATCGGCAAGGCGGCGCAGTTCATGGCCGTCCGATCGGACGACGACGGCCAGACCTGGTCGGCGCCGGTAAACCTGACGCGGGCGCTCAAGGAGCCGTCATGGTGGCTCCTCGCCCCCGCCCCCCAACAGGGCTTCACGCGCACCGACGGCACGCTCGTAATGCCCGTTCAGGGGCGCAGCGGCGGCGGGCGGCTCGAGACCTTCGCCACGATCATGACGAGCATCGATCACGGCCTCACCTGGAACGTGGCCGCCCCCGCCTACACCGGTGGCAACGAGTGCCAGGCGGCAGAGCTCTCCGACGGCTCGATCATGCTCAACGTCCGCAGCGACCGGCAGCGCTTCCGTGGCGTGGCGACGACGGCCGACCTCGGCGCGACCTGGAGCCCCCATCCGACGAGCGACGGCACGCTCATCGAGCCCAACTGCAACGGCAGCCTGCAGGGGATCACGCTCCGCGACGGGCGGCGGCTCCTCCTGTTTGCCAATCCCTCCTCGCGGGAGCGGCGCTCCCACCAATCGATCCGCGTCAGCGACGACGACGGCCGCACCTGGCCAGAGGCGCGGCGGATCCTCCTCGACGAGGGGCTCGGCCGCGGTTACCCGAGCCTGTCGCAGATCGATCCCGACCGGGTGGGGATCGTCTACGAGGGGAGCCGGGCCGATGTGGTCTTTCAGTCGATTCCCGGGGCCGATCTCATCGAATCCCCCTGAATGGGGATTCGTTTCCCAAGCGCTGGAGACCTGTCGATCATGAACCTCGTCGAGATGACCTGGCCGGAGGTGTCGGCCCTCTCCAAAGACACTCCCGTCGTGATCCCGGTGGCGGCGATCGAGCAGCACGGCCATCATCTCCCGGTGGTCACCGACAGCCTCCTCCTCGGGGAGATCGTCGCCCGCGTGTCGGCGCGGATGGCCGAGCGCGTCCTCTTCGCGCCGCTCCAGTGGCTCGGCAACTCGCACCACCACCTCGACTTCGCCGGCACCGTGTCGGCCTCGCCACGGGTCTACCTCGATCTTCTCAATGACCTCGTCGAGTGTTTCCTTGTCCATGGCTTCCGGCGGATCGTCCTCGTCAACGGCCACGGCGGCAACGACATCCCCGCCAAGCAGGCGATCTTTGAGGTTCGCCAGCGCCATCGCGCCCGTCCCGATCTCCTCCTCCTCATGACGACCTACTGGGGCCTCGGCACCCGTCCCTGGGAGCACGACGGGGATTTCGAGCAGCGGGAGATGGGGCATGCCTGCGAATGGGAGACGTCGATGGTGCTCCGCGCAAGCCCGCACCTGGTGAAGCCGCACGAGCGCCTCGAGACGGTTCCCTTTGGCAACGCCTTCCTCCCCGGCTCGCGGGGCTGGATCACCAAGGAGCGGACGGTGCCGGGGCATATCGGCAGCCCGCAGCTGGCAACGGCCGCCAAGGGGGAGCTTCTGTTTTCGCTGTTCGCTGCCGACCTGGAGGCCTGGCTCGAGCGGGTGCTCCGCTGGGACGGCCGTTCCTGGGAGGGCTGACGGATGCTCGGAATCGGATCGGGCCCGGGGCAACTGCCCCGCCGGGTGGCGCTGATCGCGGGGCTGCTCCTGGCGGCTTCGGCGATCAACTACATGGATCGCCAAACGCTCGCCAACGTCGCCAAGCGGGTGACGGAGGAGTTCTCGCTGAACAACGAGCAGTATGGCCGACTCGAGGCGTGGTTTGGCTATGCCTTCGCCGCCGGCTCGCTCCTCTTCGGGATCCTCGCCGACCGAGTGAGCGTTCGCTGGCTCTACCCCGCGGCGCTCCTTGCCTGGTCGCTGGTCGGATTTGCCACCGGGTGGGCCCGGGATTACGACGAGCTCCTCCTCTGCCGCACGGCGCTGGGATTCTTCGAGGCAGCCCACTGGCCCTGCGCTCTGAAGACGACGCAACTGCTGATCTCCACGAAGGGGCGGGCCCTCGGCAATGGCATCCTCCAGAGCGGCACCTCGATCGGATCGATCCTCACGCCGGTGGTGATGTGGTGGATCATGGTCCGCCAGGGGCAAAGCTGGCGGCTCGGCTTTCAGTTTGTCGGGCTCGTCGGCATCGCCTGGATCTTCGCCTGGATCGCGGCAACCCGCGCCGAGGATTTCCAGGTTGTGCCCGCCACTGCGGGAGGGGGCGGGGCGAATCGCGACGGGGCGACCCGCGACCGTGACACGATCCGGCGCTGGGCTGCGGTCCTGATCGTCGTCGTCATCATCAATACCGTCTGGCAGAGCCTCCGCGCCTGGATCCCGCTGATCCTCCAGAAGGAGCATGGCTACAGCGAAACCGAAACCCTCTGGTTCACGGCGCTGTGGTTTGGAATCTCCGACATCGGTTGCCTAGCGTCGGGGGCGCTGGCCTGGTGGCTGGCGGTGAAGGGCTGGTCGGTGAAGTGGTCGCGGGTGGCGACATTCGCGCTGGCGTGCCTCCTCTGCCTGGGGCTCGTGGCCGTGCCCTGGCTCGGGTCGGGGCCGATGCTCTTGGCGGTGCTCCTCGTCGCCGGTGCCGGGGCCCTCGGGCTGTTTCCGATCTACTACTCCTTCACGCAGGACATCTCGCGCCATCATCAGGGGCTTGTTACCGGTGTGGCGAGCTTCTTTGCCTGGGTGGCGTCCGCCCGATTCCAGCCGCTCTTCGGGCGGCTCGCCGATCAGACGGATTCATTCTCCATCGGCCTGGCCGCTGCCGGTGGCGTGACGCTCGTGGCGCTGGCTGCTTGGGCGATTCTCTGGCCGCCCGATCGGGCGGAGGCATCGGCCGCCGACGGGGAACCGACCACCTGATCTGAGCCTGACATGGGCCGACCGCAGAGGTTTCGTTTTCACAGTCCCACTCCCCGAGGTGCCGCATGGGTCAGCCGTTGCCGTCGCTAGTTTCCCGCCGTGATCTCCTCGCTGCCGGGGCGGCCGGCCTCATGGCCACCCTCGCCGCTCCGCGCTCGCTCGTGGCAGCGGACGCCGTCAGCGCGGGCCCGCGCAAGAAAATCGCCCTCCTCGGCACGGTGATCTTCGAGCACTCCCACACCCAGCACATCCTCGACCGGCTGGCCAGCGGCTATTCCTGGCAGGGGCGCTGGCAGGAGCCGCGGCTCGACGTGGCGGCGGTTCACATCGCGCAGTTTCCGGAGGGGGATGGAAAAGAAAAAAAGCCCGATCTCGGCCGGCAGCGGATCGAGCGCTACAGCCTGAAGAGCTTCCCCACCGTCCACGAGGCACTCACCCTCGGCACGGGCAAGCTTGCCGTCGACGGCGTCGTGATCATCGCCGAGCATGGCGATTACCCAAAGAACGACAAGGGGCAGACGCGCTATCCGCGCTACGAGTGGTTTAAGGAATGCGTCAAGGTGTTCGAGGACTCGGGGCGGTCGGTGCCGGTGTTTAACGACAAGCACCTCTCTACCGAATGGGGCGAGTGCGCCGAGATGGTCGCCGATGCCCGTCGCCTCGGGTTTCCGTTCCTGGCTGGCTCGTCGCTGCCGATCACGATCCGCCAGCCGGCGATCGACATGCCGCTGGATGTCCCGCTCCTGGAGAGCGTCTGCATGTGTTATGGCGGCGTCGACAGCTACGACTTCCACGGCCTGGAGACGGCGCAGTGCATGTCGGAGCGGCGCCGCGGCGGCGAAGTGGGGATCCGCTCGGTCCATGCCCTCCGCGGCGCGAAGCTCTGGGAGACGCTCGCCGGGCAAGACCGGGAGGTCACGCGCCGGCTGATCGTGGCGGCGCTGAATCGCAGCCACAATCTCCCGGTCGAAGGGGGCTGGATGACGGAGCCGGTGACGTTTGACTGGGCGCGCAAGACCCTTGCCGACTCGACCGGGTATCTCATCGATCACCGCGACGGCTTCCGGACGACGATGATCATGGCCCCTTTGCGCGACTTCACCTACGCCGGGCTGCGGACCGACTCGGGCGAGATCGTCAGCTGCCTGATGCATCTGCCGATGCCGCACTACGGGGCGACAACCGCCGACTTCTTCCATCCCCTCACGCGGCACATCGAGACTTTTGTCCTCGACAACCGTGAGCCCTATCCGGTTGAGCGAACGCTCCTGACCTCGGGGATGGTGATCGGCGGCGTCGAATCCCTCGCCGCCGGGGAGACCCTCTACGCGACGCCACAGATGGGGATCGCCT
>SIAG01000197.1 GCA_009691925.1 Planctomycetaceae bacterium | reverse complement strand
CTCGTAGCCGGACGGGCTGGGGGTGAGGAGAAGACGAAAAAGGAAGTCGCGGGCGGAGTCTTTCACGTGCCGGGGGTCCTCGGGGCGATGAGGGGCAGGGCGAAGGTGTGGGCGCGGTGGGGACGGGATCGCCCCGACTCCAGCTTTGGTTGTAGGGCATCGTCCCCGGCTGGGCGACAGGCCGTTCCCCCCGACCGGCCGCCCCCCCGACCAGCAAGACCAGCAAGACCGGAAAAACCGGCAGTCTCTCCCATCCCGCAACCGTTCCCCGGCCGCAGCAGAGAGGCGTCGTTGGTCGCGCCAAGCTACGCTCGTTACATTGCAGGGCTTCCCCTTTCCCGGAGCATTCCCCCCTCATGGCTCACCATGACCCGGCCCGGCCGGTACGGATCGGCCTCGTCGGGCTCGGCACCGTCGGCTCCGGAGTCGTCCGCATCCTCGTCGACTCCGCCGACCACATCACCCGCCACGCTGGCCGACCGATCGAGGTCGCCGCCGCGGTCGTCCGCGACCCCGCCAAGGAGCGCGACTGCACGCTCCCGGCGATCCCGATCTCGACCGACATCGCCACGATCTCGCAAGATCCCTCGATTGCGCTAGCCGCCCTCCTCGTCGGCGGCCTCGAGCCGGCCCGATCGATGATGGTGGAGCTTCTCGAGAACGGGAAGGATGTCGTCACCGCCAACAAGGCGCTCCTCGCCGAGCACGGCCCGGAGTTGTTTGAGCTCGCCCGCCGGCTCGGCCGCTCGATCGCCTTCGAGGCGGCAGTCGCCGGCGGGATCCCGATCGTCGCCGCCATCGGCGAATGCCTCGCCGCCAACCGGATCGAGAGCATCCGCGGGATTCTCAACGGCACAAGCAACTTCATCCTGACACGGATGGAGGAGGATGGCTCGAGCTACGCCGAGGCCCTGGCGCTTGCCCAGGCGAAGGGCTTTGCCGAAGCCGACCCGTCGATGGACGTCGACGGCACCGACGCCACGCAAAAGCTTGCCATCCTTTCCCATCTCGCCTTCGGCGTCTGGGTGCCCTGGAAGGAGATCCCGCGGACCGGCATCGACACCGTCGACATCGACCTCATCCGTTATGCCGCCGAGCTCGGCTACCGGATCCGCCTCGTGGCGGTGGCGCGTCGCACCGACGGCCGACTGGCAATGCGCGTCGCCCCGGCGCTGGTGAAGATCGGCACGCCGCTGGCCGAGACCCGCGGCGCCTACAACGCCGTCAGCATCGTCGGCGACGCCGTCGGGCGGATGTTCTTCCACGGGCTTGGGGCTGGGCAGATGCCGACCGCTTCGGCCGTCGTCGCCGACATCATCGACACCGTCGTCGGGCGGACGGCGATCACCTTCCGCACCACCGGCCTCCTTTCCGCCGACACCCCGGCCGCGAAGCTCGCCGGCGTCGACGCCAGCGAGCGTCACTTCCTCCGCATCGTCGTCACTGACCGCCCCGGCGTCCTCGCGCGGATCACTGGGATTCTCGGGGATCACGGGATTTCGATCGCCTCGGTGATCCAGCACGACACGATCGACACCGGCGACGCCCCTGCCGCAATCGTCCCGCCGGACGTGGCGCTGGTGATCATGACTCACTTATGCCCGTCGAGCGCCGTTCACGAGGCCCTCCTTTCCATCGACCGCTGCGATGTCGTTCGAGGGAAGAGCGTTTGCCTGGGAGTGCTCGACGAATGAATCGCCCCACCATCACAGCCCACCACCTCGCGGGGAAGAAGTGCGGATGAAGTACGTGATCGTGATTCCCGACGGTGCCGCCGACGCCCCCCAGGCCTCGCTCGGCGGGCTGACGCCGTTCCAGGCCGCGCGCACGCCGGCCCTCGACCGAGTCGCCGCGCGCGGGCACGTCGGGCTCACCAACCACGTTCCCGACAGCCTTCCCCCCGGCTCCGAGGTGGCCTGCATGAGCCTCCTCGGCTACGACCCGCTCCGCTTCTTCACCGGTCGGGCGCCGCTCGAAGCGGCCGCCAAGGGGATCGAGCTGGGGACCGATGACTGGGCCGTGCGCTGTAACCTCGTCACGATCACCGCCGGCGGGATGGAGGATTTCACCGCCGGGCATGTCTCGACCGAAGAAGCGACGGCGCTCCTGGCCGCCTGCCAGGAAGGGCTCGCCGCCGATTTCCCCGACCTCGCCGGCTGGCAGTTCACCCCCGGCGTCAGCTATCGCAATCTCCTTCTCTACCGTGGCGCCGCCGGGACAGAAGCACCCCTCGGCTCCGATCTGCGGGCCACGCCCCCCCACGATCTCGTCGATCAGCCGGTCTTCGACGCTTTCCCGCGCGGCACCGGCAGCCATCTTCTGACCGACTTCATGGCCGCCAGCGCCCGCTGGCTCGCCGGGCATCCGCTCAACGCGGCCCGGATCGCCGCCGGCAAGCGCCCCGCCACGAACGTCTGGCTGTGGGGCGCGGGGCGGGCCCCGCGGATGGAGCCGTTTGCCACGAAATATGCTGCCACGGGCTTCGGCACGCGCGCGACGATGATCACGGCGGTCGATCTGCTGCGGGGCCTGGCGGCGCTGGCCGGCTGGCAGCGCCTCGAGGTGCCGGGGGCCACCGGCTATCTCGACACCGACTACGCGGCCAAGGGGCGGGCGGCGATCGCGGAGCTCACTCACGCCGATCTCGTCTGCGTCCATGTCGAGGCCCCCGACGAGGCGAGCCACGAGGGGAATGCCGTCGAGAAGGTGCGGGCGATCGAGCGGATCGATGAGCTCGTCGTGGCGCCGATCGCGGCCCATCTGGCGACGCTGCCGGCGTGGCGAATGCTCGTCTGCCCCGATCATCCCACGTTCCTCGCCACGAAGACCCACTCCCGCGGCGCCGTCCCGTATTTACTCGCCGGCAGCGGCATCGAGGGGGCCGGGGGAACGTACGACGAAGTCGCCGCGGCCGCGGCAGTCGCCCGCGATCCGGCAGCGCGGATCGAGCCGGGGTGGACGTTGATGGAACGGTTTCTCGACAAGTCACGATAAGCGCATCAGTCTGGAAAAAGGTGGCAGGCACCATTTTTCGGTCATGTAAAGGAGCGGTGACTCGATGGCCCTGGTGGTTCAGAAGTTCGGCGGAACGAGCGTCGCCGACGCGCAGAAGATTGTGGCGGCGGCGCGCAAAGCGGTGGCCCGGCACAAGGGCGGCGACAAGGTCGTCGTGGTCGTGAGTGCCATGGGGCACCAGACCGACGTCCTCGTCGATCTCGCCAAGCAGATCACCGAGCGCCCCAGCGCCCGCGAGATGGACATGCTCCTCTCCACCGGCGAGCAGGTGAGCGTGGCCCTGTTCGCGATGGCAATCCAATCCCTCGGCGAGGAGGCGGTGAGCCTGACCGGCGCCCAGATCGGCATCCGCACCGACAGCACCCACACGAAGGCCCGGATCAAGTCGATCTCCACCGACCACATCATGAAGCTCCTCGACGACGGTCGGATCGTGATCGCCGCCGGCTTCCAGGGGATCGACCAGCACGGCAACATCACGACGCTCGGCCGCGGCGGCTCCGACACCACCGCCGTGGCACTCGCCGCGGTGCTGCGGGCCGACGTCTGCGAGATCTACACCGACGTCGAAGGCGTTTACACGACCGATCCGCGGATCCTCCCCGCCGCCCGGCGCCTCCCTTCGATCAGCTACGACGAGATGCTCGAGCTGGCCAGCCTCGGCGCCGGCGTGATGCACCCGCGGTCGATCGAGTTTGCCAAGAAGTTCGGCGTCCCGGTGCTCGTCCGCTCGAGCTTTAAGGATGTCCCCGGCACGCTCATCGTCGCTGCCGACCGGGCCACGTCCCGCCCTGTCAGTGGCGTAGCGCTGGCCAAGGACGAGGCCCGGATCACGCTCGAAGGGGTGCCCGATCAGCCGGGGAGCAATCACAAGCTGTTCTCGCCGCTGGCCTCCTCGGGGATCGCCGTCGACATGATCGTGCAAAATCTTGCCCAGCAGGGACTCGCCGACATCTCCTTTACCGTCCCGGCCGACGATCTCGCCCAGGCGCTCGACGTCACCCGGGCCGTCGCCAAGAAACTCGGCGCTACGGGGGTGTCGCACGACGATTCGATGGCGAAGGTCTCGGTCGTCGGCGTCGGCATGGCGCGGGAAGAGGGGGTGGCTGGAAAGATGTTCCTGGCGCTGTCGCGCGAGGGGATCAACGTCCGCATGATCACCACCAGCGAGATCAAGATTTCCGTTCTCATTGACCGGGCCGACGCCGCCAAGGCGGTGAAGGCCGCGCATGCCGCCTTCGAGCTCGAGCAGCCGGAGGTCGATACGGCTGAGTCGTCCGGCACCGCGGCACCGCCGACGAAGTCGAGCCCGCTCGACGTCGTCCGGCGCCTGGAGGGGATGGAGGATCTGGCGGTCGAGGACTGCCAGCTCGATTCCTCGCAGGCGCTGGTCACCTTCACCGATCTTCCTGACACGCCGGGGGTCGCCGCGGACGTCTTCGAGGAGATCGGCCGGCACAAACTGTTTGTCGACATGATCGTCCAGAGTCACCCGCGCGGTGGCCGGGCGGAGCTGTCGTTCACGGTGCCGGCGGTCGACCGCGATCGGGCGATCGAGGTGGCGGGGAGGATCGCAAAGGCCCGGGGGGCAACCGTGGCCAACGTGCCGAACGTCGCCAAGCTCTCGATCACCGGCGTGGGAATCCGCAGTCACGCCGGCGTGGCCGACCGTCTCTTCGCGCCGCTGGGCGAAGCGGGGGTGAACGTCGATCTCGTCAGCACGAGCGAGGTGAGGCTCAATGTCGTCGTCGCTGCCGAGCAGGGGAAGCAGTCCCTCGAAGTTCTGCGGAAGGCGTTTGGGCTGTGAGCGGGAGCGGCCGCCGGCTCACGGCGCCGAAGCCTCAGCGCTCGGCACCGATTCGCCGCCGGCGGTATTGAGCGCGATGACGCGGTAGCGATGAGACTTCCCGGCCTGCGGCTCGGGATCGACAAACTCGAAGCGCGGCAGCGGCTGCGGCGGGGTGTCGCTGTACTGGAGCCGCTGGAAGACAAGCCTGCCGAACGGGTTTTGGGGATTGTCCGGCAGGGGAGCGATCCGCATGCCGTCGCGCTCGATGACGAAGCCGGCGAGGCCGCTTTCAAGATCGGCCACGGCGTCCCAGACGAGCGTGCCGTTCTCGAAGCGCACCCGCGTAGGCGCCGGCGGCGGGGAGTCGTCGGCGATGCGCGTGTCCTTCACATAGGCCGTCCATCGCTTCGCTGTGGCTTCGTCGGGAAGCCAGCCGAGGGCGAGAGCATCACCGGAGAACCGCTCTGCGGGAACAGGCGCTCCCCCTTCGATCGACGCCAGCCACGCCTTCTCGATCGCCATCGGGCGAAGTGGCCCATCGGGCTCCTCCGGCAAGCGGGCCGCGAGGCAGGCATCGAGCCAGGGGATGGCGAGGTAGCGCTGATTGCCGCAGTCGTGGCTGCTCAAGGGGTCGATCGCCACGCCGACAAGCGCGCCGCGACGGCGGACGGCCTCGAAGAAGGTCTTGTTGCCGGGCCAGACGCCTTTGAAGCGTTCGTCGATGTCGCGCACCCCTTCCTTCGCCCCCAGATTGCAGAGCATGGGGACGGCAAGCGCCGCATCGGGAAACGTATGCGGCTTGGTGCCGGGCCGTGCGGCATCGGCCTCGAGGAGCGGCACGCCCGAGCGGAGCCAGGTGGCGACGACGCGATCTGGATACAGGCAGGTCATCGCGCCTACCCACACGCCGCCGCCGCTGTGGCCCCACACCGCCCAGGGGACACTCTCGAGCTCCGCGTGGCCAGTGAGCCGGCCCAAGTCGGCAAGGGCGCGCTTGAAGGTCTCAGCCGAGCCGTTTCGCGGGTCGCACCACAGTTGGCAATCGGCTGTCTCGGGTTGCTCGTAAACCGGCGCGAGGAGCGCACAGTCATGCTTGGCGGCGAGGGCTTGCCAGTGGAGGTCGTGGGCCCCGGTGAGCCCTGACGAGCACGACCCAGTGCCGCAGCCATGCTGGTGGACGACGACGCCGCGGAGGCGCTCGACCCCCGGCGGGATCCAGACGGTGAACGTGGCGGGGAAGACGAGCGGTCCCGCCTCGGTGCCGGCCTCATACCGGACGCGGTGGTAGGGGAGAGCGATCTCCGGCCGCACGTCGTAGGGGGGCTCTTGAGCGACGCACGCCGAGAGCCACGACGCGGCAAGAACGAGGAGCCACACGACACCCACGATCCAGGAACGCCTGCTCGAAACGGCCGAGGGGATATGCATGACGGTGTCCGGGTGGGGGGAGAGAGGAGCCCGGGGAGATGATAGCGGGAACCGCCATCCGTCACCCCCCTGTGATCCCGGCCCGGTTGCCGACGATTCGGAAAAGACGTCAGTCAGACTGCATGACTTCGTGGCCTCGCTCCGGGGGAAAAGTGGCCATCAATGCCGCGACACCCGCATCCGCCCCGGCGAGCCAGGCCCTCGGAATCCCGATCATCACGAACACGACCTCTTGTCCGAAATCGCCCGGATGACGGTACCGGATGACCTCGACGACGTCGACATGATGGATCGAGTCATTGACGGTGTACACCCCTGCCACCCACGTGCCAGCCAGGCAGGCTCCCCCCGAGCCAACGCCACCCCCCCGTCCAACTTCAACCTCATGCTCTGCCATTGGGATCCCGCGTCGGTGTGGGCCGTAGCCAAGATTTTCACACTCCGGAGCAAGGCACCGAATGTTTTCATGGGCTGACCCCGGGAGCGGAGACATCCACGGCCCTGCGCATTGCTTCTCCGCATACAGCTGTCACCGCATCAAGAAGCAGTACGGCCCCCACCGTGAGCCGGCAATGCCTTCCATCGGCTCGCCCAGCCCGCCTGAAAAAGAAGCTGCAGAACTGAAAACAGGCTCCTCAGCAGAATCCGTGGGTGAGAAGGGGGCTTGAGAGCGGTCCTTCCGCGGGCTTCAAGAGAGCCCCGCTTGGCTGATCGCTACCGTCAGCGGCGGTCCAGTTCGGATGGATCGGCATCCACCGGGGTGCATCGCCTTGCTATGCGACGGTAGTGCAACATTCCTTTTGTAAATCCGGATGGGGCCTGCCCGAGGCGTACGCAGCGAGCCGAGGGCAGGCCCGCACAGGATCGCGACTTGAAGAGGTGGGCCATCGAGGTTTTCTTGGAGTGCCAACTCCCCGAGAAAGGAATACCTGCGATGACGCCCCCGGAGGAACGTTCAGCGATGCGTAGCCTCGTGGAACTTGCGATCGAGCATGGCACTGAAGCCATGGCCGCGGCTCTCACTACCCTCATGAACCGAGACACGTTGATCGAGCGGGAGCGGGTGCTGAAAGCCGAGTCTCGTAGTAGGCCGATCGTCAAGGGTACACAAACGGATGCAAGCCCAAGACGATGAACACCCGCGTCGGGCAGCTCGAATTGCGGATCCCGCAGACCCGCGGCTACCGCGAAGAGAACGGTCGAACGTTCTATCCGAAGGCTCTCGAAAGGGGCGTTCGTAGTGAGAGGGCGATGATCCTTGCAATGGCCGAAATGTATGTGCAGGGCGTCAGCACC
>SIAG01000196.1 GCA_009691925.1 Planctomycetaceae bacterium | reverse complement strand
CGAGAACTGCGGGGCCACGGTCGTGATCCCGGCGAGACGGCCTTCAAGCAGGGCGTCGGTCCGCTTCAGGAGGACCGGGGCGTCGTCGGGCGCGACTCCTCCGGCGATGACGTCTTCTTCGAGAATGTGAAACCAGCCGTCGACGATGCTCCCAAAGGCACCATCGGTCACCGAGGCCGTGGCGAGCCGCTCCATCAGCCGGCGGTAGACGGTTTCCAGCTTGTGGAGGGGAGTCTCGGTCTCGGAGATCTGCACCTCGCTGGTCACGTAGCCGCGCTTCCGGGCCCGATCAGCCAGCCACCGCGTGAAGAACGTCTTGCCGCAGCCGTAGTCGCCCCGCACCACCTTGAACACGCCGCCGCCGGCGGCCACGGAATCAAGTTCGGCATCAATCGCCGTCTCGAACTTCTCCAGGCCGACGCAGAACGCATCGAGGCTCGCCCTCGGCACCGTGCCCCGCCGCAGCGCATCGATGATCTCGCCGGCCCGCTTCGTGCTGATACTCATCACTTGCCCCCTTCCGACATGCCGAACTGAACGAGCAGGATCTGCTTCTGGAGGACGACCGACTCGCTTTCGGTGTCGACCGCGATGACGGGATAGCCGTCGATATTGAGCACCCGCTGCACCTGGGCGAGGAGACCTTTAAGACGGAAGAGGGGGTGAGGCAGCGACCGGGAGATTGCGGCAAACGTGCAGGTGTTGCCACGAGCGTCGAGGATCGTCAGGAGGTTCTTGATGATGTCGTCGCCGGGGTAGCCCCTCGTCGCGAGGCGCTTCTGCGCCGCAAACGTCTCGGAAGTAAGCGTCGCCTCCACCCAGGTAGGAGCGTCTGTAGAGGCAGGCTCCGTAGCGATCGTCGCGACCGCTGCTTGATTCTGCGTGTGCTTGTCGAACAGCATCCCTGGCGGCGGGGGACCGGGGGCCTTTTCCTTGGCGACACTCACCACGGCACCAGCGTCCCACCAGGCGGGCGACGACTCCGCCGCGAGATCCCAGCCGGCGGGAGCGTCTGCGCCGACAGCCACAAGGACCGTGATCGGGATGATCATCTCCTGCGGGCTCGCGCCGCCGTGGTAACCACGCTTCGTCGCAGCGATGTACCTGGCCTTCTCGCTCCAGGTGGTAACGATGCCTCCCGGGCCATTGAGCACCCGGCTGCCCTGGAAGGCGATCTCGTCCGGGGCGGTGGCCCCGCCCGGCGGCCGCCAGCGTTCGCCCCCCTCGGTTACCCGGGCGGTCGTACCGGACTCCAGAATGTGACCGTGGTCGCTGACGAGCACGACCGCACGCTGCCCCGACATGGCCTCGTCGAGGAGGGCCTCCAGGACTGGAATCGAGCTGGCCGTCCACCGCACGTCCACCTGGTCCGCCTTGGCCAGCGTGTCGTCGATGGCGTTGATCACCGCGCCCACGACCTTTCGCTTCGGCGAGGCCACATCCTCGCGGACCACAGACGAGAGCCGCTTGTCGGGCCCTTCGAGGTCGCCCTTCCGGTAGAGCTTCGGCCCGTGTGAAGCCGTGCAGGCCTCCTTGAGGCCGGCGTGGGATGCGAACGCCGCCGGTTCGTCGACGCCCCCCACGAGCCTGCCGGCCAGGAGGCTGGATCTCGAATACTGCGTCTCCGAGGGGAGCGTGGCAAGCGCTGGCCGCAGCGTCGACCGTCCCTGCTCGACAATCGCGGCCCACCGACGGCGGCCAAGGAGCTCGGCCACCAACTCGCGGCTCACCGCCGCACTCATGCCGTCGAGGACTATCACGAGCACCGGCTTCACTTTGGCGAGGGCCGCGACAACCTCGTCGAGCACCTGCTCCACGAGGAGCACGTCTCGCGGGTAGACGCCCGACCTCACGACCGGTTCGAGCTTCTCGGCGAAGATCGCCGCCCGACGCTCCTGCTCGCCGGTGGCGGCCGTATGAATCGCGCTGACAGCCTCCGAGAGCTCCCGGGAAGCCGCCTCCCGGCCCAGGGAGGTCCTGGCCCAGTCGACCCAGCTTCCTTCCCGCAGGTAGTCGATCGCCGCCTCGGCAAGCGACTCAGGATCGCTGCCTCCGGCCCGGGTGGTCGCCAGCCAGCGGGTCAGCCGGAGAGCCATGTCGATCCGCTCGACGGCTCCCGGTTCAAGGTGGGCCTGGTCATGGGTCCGGGCCCGCTCGGCAGCCGCCACAACGGGGCCTACGTCACCAGTGGGATCGTCGGTGAAGCTCCGCATGGCCGAGGCAAACGCGCCGAGCCGCTGCGTGAAACCCAGGGGGAGCACGGGGCTCGTGTGCGCGAATCCACTGCCGTCGACCTCTCGAAGGAACTCTTCGGCCCGGCTCGTTACACGCCGGCGGTCGGTCGGATCGTACATCTGCGACCGAAGGAGCGCCGCCGCCTCGCCCCCGACCCGGCGGAATTGATCGGCGGAGAGTTGGCGGCTCGTGAGCCACTTGCCTTCGATCTTCCCAAGCGCCCGATCGGCACCGCTGGTCCCCACGAGCACTCCGGTCGCAAGGGCCAGCGGCACAGCGTCGGGACGATCGGTGTGGTCAGCCACGGCGAAAACGAAATCAGCCGCCTCCCCAGCACACGACCGCAGCCATTCCTCCACCCCCGCGCGGAGCTCGGGGCCGAGGGCACGCAGACGCCGCACGTGGTCGACGTCGAGCGACCAGCGGAGGAGCGAGGGCATGTCGGGAAGGTCGACCACCCGGAGGCCGATCGTGGCGTCGAGGAGCTCCCGCCAGAGCGTCTCGGCATCGAGGCACCCGGTCTTCGCCGCCGGGCTTGCCCTCCCGGCCAGGTACTCGACCACCGCATCGGCGAGCCACGGGTGGCGGGTGAGGCGGGGATCGATCGACTCGGCCGCGAACTGCTGAGCGACAAGGCTCCAGCGGTCGATGGGGTGGAATCGCTCGCGGTGGAGGCGAGCAAACACGTCCTCCGTGACCTCCTCGCGGTCGACGTCGGTCACGAGCACCTTGATCGCCCGGCCCCCGCCCGCAGGCAGTGGCTCCCGGAGCGCCAGTCGCAGCGACAAAGGTGAGTCGCACTGCCGGACAAAATAGGACGTGGTGCCATCGGTCTGGAGCGGCTCACCGAGCCAGCGGGCCGACGAACGGATGCCGACCGCCCGCTCGACCGGCCTCTTCGCATCGAGGAGGGCGACCTCGGCCCGGATCTGGTTGAACGTGATCGACTGGCTCATGAGTCCTCACCCTTCGACCAGGTGACGGTGATCACGATTTTCGAGTCGGGGTGGGCCTGGCGGATCTTGGCAACTTGGGCCGTGGCTTCGTCAGGCGTCAGCCCTGCCGACGTGCCACGGGGCGGCAAGGGGGTGGGCTTCTCAGGGCGTGACGGAGGATCCTTCTTCGCCACCGGCGGATCCACCGGGGGACGATAGACCGGCTGCGGAGGCGCGATGACGGCCAGGAGCCGCTGGTGGATCTTGCCGAGGATCGTGTTGAACGGCTCGGTCAGGACATGGTGATCGTGGGACAGGATCGCCTTCAGGTCGGCGAGCACCGGTTCCGCCCGCGTGTGAACGTCGCCGCCGGCCTGCGTCACCTGGTCGACGACGTTCCAGAGAAAGCCGTCGAGTTCCCTGCTCCACTCGGCGGCATTCCTCTGGCACTCACTCATGGACCGTTCGCTCTTGGCGACCGGGGCGGTGGCGAGCGTCTCGACCACGGTCTTGGCATCGCCGGCGGCGATCTTTTCCAGGAGCCCGAGGGTCGCCTGGGCCGTGATCATCCGATCGACCGAGTCGGGAGCGACGCCAAGCGAAGTGAGACGCTCCCCAAGCCGTTGCACATACGTCCGCACGGCCGGCAGCGCCACCGTCACCCTGGCCTTCACGTCGGCCCCGAGCTTGGCAGCGTTGGCAGCGTTCGCCAGGGTTGAGGGCGTCAGACCGAAGATCGCCCCCGCGCGGCTCACGGCGAGCCGCCACTGGGCATCGTCCGGCGCCTCTTCCTGACGGAGCACCCACAGATCGTCGACCCGCTGGATCGTCCCCTCGCACACCGCGCCGTGGAGTTCGAACGACATCCCGGCCTGTGCAGCCCAGACGAGGATCACGAGGTGCTCGACCTCCTTTGTCAGGCCAGTCTTGGTCGGCTCGTTGATCCAGCGGCGGAGCTTCTCGACGGTCAGGTCCCCCGCCTCCTGTCCATTCCTCGCGTGGAAGCGGTTCTTCCAGTCCTGGCCAACGAGGAAGTGGGTGCCGTCGTGGAGCATCTCGCCGAGCTTGAGTGGGTTAGCAATGTCGGCCATGAGGCGGCGATCGTCGCGCTCGACCGGCGCCCGGCCGTCGCGGGCCTGTGTCGCTTCGACCGCCTTGCGAAGGACGGCATTGAGCTTCGGGACAGTAATGGTCGTTCCGAAGGCGGGCGCCGCCGGAAACTCCCACCCCAGTGCCTGGCCGAGAAGATCTTCGAGCGACGCCTTGAGGTTGGTCGCCGCCGGCGGCCGCAGAGGAAGACCGGCCGCAAGCGACTGGAATCGCTCGCTGGGATCGAGGTCGTGCGAGCGGTCAATCACGGTCGAGCCGGCACTGGTGTCGAGGCCGTAGGCGACGTTCACGGCCGCCTCGACCTGGCCGCGCAGTGTGTCCCGCTGGTTCTCCAGGATCGCCTTGGCGGTGGCCCGGGCAGTCGAGGGGAGGTGCGAAGAGTATTGATCGAACCGATCGCCCCCGAGGACATGTTCGAGCACGGCCAGCCGGCCGAGGTCAACAAGAGTCCGCTGGGAGAAGAAGGCCGGGATCCAGGCGATCGTGTTCGTCGACCCCTTTGTGGCGCGATACTCGTCGAGCCGAGCGAGGTCCTCGCGGGGGCCGTGGGTGTCGCGATCGAACGGGAAGTCGATGACGACCTTCCAGGCGTCATCGGCGTTCGTGAGCTGGGCGAGGCTCATTTCCCGGACGTTCCGAAACGCGATCGCGGCCTGCCGCTTGATGCCCCGCCACTCGAAGGGATAGGTGTGATCCAGAAGGGAGTTGTCGTCGATCCCGAGGGCCTGGTAAACGACCATCTCGCGAATAATCCGCAGCCGGTTGCCGTAGCTGTCTTCGCTGGCGGCCTTTTGGAGGATGCCGTCGGTGTCGACGTCGGAGAGCTGGATGCTGATCGTGGGATTGGTCCCATCGCCGGCGATGCGGATCTCCCCCACCTCCGCCGCCCACTGCCGCACCTTCGTGGCCACCGTCTGCACCTCGCGGCCAGCCAGGGGCGTGGTGATCGTGCCGTGGTTCAGGTTCGCCAGCCGCTCGGCCGTCATTCCCCGCAGCGACTCCACCTCCGGCACGAGTGCCGCCAGGAGAAGCGTCTTGAGGAGGCGGTCATCGGCCTTAAATTGCTTTCGTTTGGCGTCGTTCGCCGGGAGCGCGAGGATCTCCTCCGGCGTTTTTTCATGCTGCCGGACGAGCATCGGCAGGAGCTTCTGGTGGTAGAGCTTGTGAGCGTTTTCGAAGTGGGTGACGACGTCAGTCGCGGTGACGGCGTCGCCGTGAATGAGGACGTCGAAGAGATCCCCCACCGGCACGAGGTCCGTGGCCTGGAGCGTGTTGCGCTGCTCGATCAAGATCTGCATGAGCACTTTGATCGCCGTCCGCTCCCGTTGAAGCACGCTCGACACGGCGACGAGGGTTTGGATCAAGGCCGGCGAGAAGGGAAACACGCGGCGAAACATCTCCGTGTCGCCGTTGCCGGTGAGGAGCGTGTTCATCACGCTCTGCCGAACGCTCGGGGCCAGCGCCACCTGCGCGAAGGCGGCATCGAGCTCGGCTTTCGCCGCCGCGCTCTTCGGCTTCAGGATTCGCTTCTCGGTGATCACCGGGAGGTTGCGGTCTTCGAGCGTGATCATTCCGAAGCGGTCCTGATTCCACTGCACAAACTCGCCGTAGTTCACCTTCTCGGCGCCGGGGACGTTCTTGCCGACGAGCTCGCGGAGATCCCGCTGGCGGGCGATGAAGCTCACGATCGGGGCGGGGCGGTCGGGGTTCTGGCTTTCGACGAGCTTGGCGAGCTTGGCGGTCTCCACCTGGAGGAACTTGTGGTCGGCAGCGTGGGCCGCGAGCCAGAGGAAGAGCTCGTCGAGAAAGAGAATCAGGCCGTCGTAGCCGAGGGCCTTGGCATGGCGGGAAATGATCGAGAGGCCGTTGTCGATCGGCACGCACTCGGCGAGGACATGGGCCGAGGCCCTGTAGAGATTGCTCAGATCGGTGACGAGATTTTCATGCTCGCCCCCGGTGGCGGCGGTGGCCGCCCGATCGAACGCCGCCGCATCCCACGTGGCGACCAGTCCGCCCCATCCGCCCGACCGTCCTTCCTTGACGGCATTGAGATTCCTGAAGAACTCCTCATCGCCGTACCGGCTCCGCTCCGCTCGGGCCTGCTCGATGATCGCGGCCGACTTGAAGATCGGCGGCCGGGGGGCTTCCGGATGGAGCTTGGCGACGTAGTCGGCGTAGCCGCTGAGCAGCCAGCTTTCGAGCGACGTCGCGCCGATCATGTGATACGGCACGAGGAGGAACTTCTTTCCCCCCATCCAGGCGTTGTGCTTGGCGATCACGTCGGCGAGCTCGGGGATCCCGCGGGCCTTGGGCTCCCCCAGGAGGATGAGCGACAGCACCGCCATGAAATGGCTCTTCCCGGAGCCGAAGCTGCCGTGGAGGTAGGAGCCGCTGCTGGCCCGGTTGGCGAGCGAGTTCTGGATGAGGGCTAGCGCCTTGTCGAAGCACTCTACGAGCTGAGGCGTGACGACATACTCCCCGAGCGTGGCCTGGGGGTCGAGCACGCCCTGGCTGAGCGAGACGACGAACCGGCTGGCGGGCACCGATTCGGGGATGTCGATGAGGTCGCGGAGGAGGGTCATGGGGGATCAAGAGGGGGGATGATCAAAGCTTGGTGGAAGCGGGCATCGTCGGGCAAAAGAGATTGGGGGATTAAGGCCCTTGGGTATCGATCCGAAAATCTTCAAATCGGGTCTCGGCGGGATCTGGCTCAGCTGCCCCTCGAAAAGTGAAATGGTGATCCCGTTGACCGCCCGACTAGAATGGAGAGACGCAAGCTTGGGGCCTCCCGGAGGTGATTGCCATGACGTTGACCCTCGATCCAGAAACAGCCGGCAAGATCCGCGTCGCCATCTCCGACGGCCATGGAGAAGCGCGGATCGAGGTCCGCGACGCGTCGGGCCAGCTTTTGCAGACGTTCATCCTCAAAGGAGTCATCCAAACGGTCGACGAGCCGACCGGCCCCCTGCCGCCGAGCGTTTCCTGGGAGGAACTGCGTCGCCGGGCCGCCGAGCGTGGTGGCCGGTCGACAGAAGAGATTCTCGCCGAACTTGCCGAGGCGGCGAAGCACCGGTGAGCTTTCGCGTGGCGTGACGGCAAGGTGCCGATCATGACGCCTCTCCATCGGCTTCGTCGTCGGGCAGCAAATTCGCTGCTGATCGCTTCGCGGTCGACCGCTTTCCAGCGGCCTTCTTGGCCACTTTCTTGGCCTTGGCCGGCGGTGTCCAATCCCGGACTTCGGCGAGAGTTTTTC
>SIAG01000195.1 GCA_009691925.1 Planctomycetaceae bacterium | reverse complement strand
GAGGTGGTGAAGGTCCTCCCCGAAGCGGCCGTGGCGCCTCCGCGGGGCGACGACGTCAGGGTGGTCCACCTCGACGACGCCGTCGTCGTCGTCGAAAAACCGGCCGGATTGACCACCACCCGCCATGCCGAGGAGCGCGACTGGCCGGCCCGCCGCCGCCAAGTCCAGCCCACGCTCGACGAACTCCTCCCGCCGGTTGTGCAACGCCTCCTCGATGGCCGGTCGCGGCGCGGCGCCGCTCCGCGCGGCGCTCCTCCTCGCGGTGGCGATGAACGAGTGGGCCCGCGCCGCCTGCCGATGGTCCGGGCCGTCCACCGCATCGACCGCGAAACCAGCGGCCTGCTCGTCTTTGCCCGGACGGTCCCCGCCGAACGGATCCTCGCCGAGCAATTCCGGGCCCACACCACGAAGCGTCGTTACCTCGCGATCTGTATCGGCCGGGTCGAGGCGGGGACGATCATCTCGCATCTGCTCCGCGACCGCGGAGATGGCCGGCGTGGTTCCTCCGATGGCGAAGAGGGGAAACGATCGGTGACGCATGTCGTGCCGGTCGAGCACTTCGGTAACGATTTTACGCTTGTCGAATGCCGGCTGGAGACGGGGCGGACCCACCAGATCCGCATCCACTTGGCCGAAAGTGGTCATCCGGTCTGCGGGGAAAAGGTCTATTCGGCACCGCGTGGCAGCGAAGTCGTCGACCGCTCCCAGGCAGTGCGCGTGGCGCTCCACGCCGCCGATCTCGGCTTTGTCCATCCGGTGACCGGGGAGGATTTGCAGTTTTCGAGCCCCCTCCCTGCCGACATCGTCCGCCTCATCAAACGGCTCCGCGGGCTCTCCGCCGGCCGTCGCGGAGTGCGGCGGCCACCGGCCGGCCAGTCCGACGCGGCGGCGGCCAACGCCCCCCCCCTTGCGGCCGACCACCGGCCGGCCGGGGCCCCGCCGGAGCCGGCCGACGATGGCGACGACGACCATCTCGACGATTGAGCCTTCCCCCGCCATCGCAGCCCGGCCCCGGCCTCGACCTGGTTCGAAGCGCTGCTCGGCGAGACGGCCCAAGGCATGGCTCCGGCGGCGTCATCCCCCTCCGCGTGATAGGATCCCCCGGTCGGTTTCCGCCCCGAGAGCGGCAGATGCGGGGGGGAGCCGGGAACGCCCGGCAAGCCCCGAGCGAAGACGGAATTGCCCCGAGGACCAGGCATGTCTACAGCCGAACGGACGACGATGGATTCCGCCGCCGCTGCGACTAGCGCCGCGGTGCAATCCTCGCTGCCACTGGCGATTCCCGCCGTCGCCGTCCCCCTCCTCCAGGATGACGGCATCGACACCATGGTCGACGACGACTGGGTGTGGGACTCCATCCATCTCGAGGCCGCCGACACCTCGCGGCGCCTCGATCTGGGGGGCCTGCAGAGGACTGTCAAGACCTGGTTTGAGCCGGCCGTCCTCGACGACTTGCTCGGGCCCGCCGAGGGGCATGCGGAGCGGGTGGCGCGCGAATGGCTCGGCGTCGGCGGCAAGCGCTGGCGGCCGTTTCTCGCCGCCGCCGTCCACGCGGCGCTCGTGCCGGGCTCGACCCCGGCCCAGGAAGCCTCGCTCCGCAAGATCGCGGTAGCCGTTGAATGCTTCCACAAGGCATCGCTTGTCCACGACGACATCGAGGATGGCGATCTCGAGCGCTATGGCGAGCCGACGCTCCCCGGCGCCTACGGCGTCCCGGTGGCTCTCAACGTCGGCGACGTTCTCATCGGCGAAGGCTACCGGTTGATCGCCGACTCGGGGCTCGATCCGGTGACGCTCACCGCGGCGGTCCGCGAGGCCTCCCAGTCGCAGCGGCTGTTGTGCCGGGGCCAGGGGGAAGAGCTTGCTTGGAGCCGCACGCCCACGGCGCTAGCGAGCCGGCAGGTGCTCGAGATCTTCCGGCTCAAGACCGCGCCAGCGTTTGACGTCGCCCTCCAGCTCGGCAGCCTCTGTGCCGGCCGCGGTAGCGACCTCGCCGAGGTGCTCCGGTCATTCAGCGAGGCGGTGGGGATCGCCTACCAGATCAAAGACGACCTCGACGATATCCAGGACGACGCCGGCCTCCTCCCCGGTGCCCAGCCGCGGCCGAGTGTCGTGCTGGCACTCGCCGCCGAACAGGCCCGCGGCGCCGATCGCGAGTTGCTTGGGCGCCTCGCCCGGGGCGAGCATGTGGCGGGGGTGACCGCCGAGCGGATCCGCGGCGCGATCGCCGCATGCAAGGCCGACGAAAAGGCCGCCTTGCTCCTCGAAGGCTACAAGGAGCAGGCGATCCGGGCCCTCGATGGGCTCCTGGAGCCGGCGCTCAAGGGTCTGCTGCGGCGCGTTCTGGGGAAGATTTTTTTTCGAGGTGTCGTTCGAGGGCTATTGCCGCGAGGCAGAGCAGGAGCGGCTGCAACACGCCCCAGCGGAAGGGGAGGCCAAGGCGAGTGCTCCCGCAGTGGAGCCCACCCAGCCCGTCACCTAGCCGGCGTGAGCGGGCGCGCTCCATGAGCCAGCGACTCCAGATACTCCAGGTCGCGCGACTGGCGCGACGGTCGCTCGGCGATGCCGCCGACCTCGTCACCACGTTCCTCCCTGCGCCCTCTGTGATTCAACGATTCACTCGGTCCGAAATCGATACGACGCGAAAAAGCGTAAAGTCACGTCGAAGACTTGTTTGACATGGCAAATCGCAGACACGAAGCAATCGAGACCGGAAAGTTACTCAGAAGCAAAAAAGTGTGCCCCAAGTTCTCCTCACCCCCGCAGGATCGCTCCGCAGGAATGGCTACAGGAGGCGACGATCGCCTCGATGAGCCGCTTCGATTCGTCGCTCGAAATCGTTCCGGCTAGGCTCCGCAACCGCAGCCCCACGACGAAGCTTTTCTTCCCGGCACCAAGCCGCTGGGCATTCTCCCACACCTGCTCAAGCGTGATTTCTTCGAGCAGTGTATCCGCCCCCGGAGCTCCCCGGATCGCCCGCTCGAGATCGGCCCACAGGAGGCCCTGATCAACGACGAGATTCAGATCCCGCTGCACCGCCGGAAACTCACTCGGCGGCACGAGCTTCCGCGGCTGACTGCCGCTGATCTCGAGAAGATCGAGCCGCAGCTCAGCAGCCGACACCGGCCCTTCCAGGCCAAATCGGGAGAGCACCCCGTCGCTCACCTCGCCAACGACGCCGACGCGGACCGGCTCCGCACCGGCCCGCTCGAGGACCATCTCCGCAGCCCGCCCCGGCGTGAACAGATCAAACGCCCCGCGGCGAAACTCGACTACACCCCCCAGCCGCCCGATCACCCCCTCGGCCAGCCCCTTTGCTTTCGCGTAGGGCCCACCTACCACGAGCGACACAAGCAACGGCTCCTCCAGCGGCGAAGCCCCCGCGGCATTCCGACCGCGATCGAGATACGCCCGGGCAACTTCAAACAGATCCCCATGCGGCGCCCCGACGGCCCGGTTGTAGCCACAGGCTTCCAAGAGACTCGGGAGCAGCGAGCGCCTGAGCCGATCGGTCCCACGAACCAGCGCCGGCGCCACGCGCCGCGGCGGCAGCGCCGTCCATGGGCTCGCCGTCGCCTCAAGTGCCTCGGAGACGACGCTCCGCGTCATCGCCTCGCACAGCCCCGCCGCCACGAGCACCTCACCGGCAGCGCGGATCGTCCGCTCCCGGGCCGATTGCTCGACGGGCTTGGCATGGATCGGCCGATCCTCGGGAATCGAATCGTAGCCCTCGATCCGAGCGATCTCTTCGACCAGATCGATCTCGCGCGTCACGTCGCAACGCCAGCTCGGCGCCTGCCAGCGACAGCGCTCGCTGCAGGCCGCTTCCTTCACAAAGCCCAGCCCCGTGAGGATCTCCGCCTGTCGCCCCGCCGACACAGGCACGCCCAGCACCTCCTCAACCCGCGCCGCTCGCAAGTCGATCGTTGCCCGCCCGCCGGCAAGCGCCCCCGCCTCGACCCCGCCAGCGAGCACCTCGCCGCCAGCCAATTCCTGGATCAGCGCTGCCGCCCGACGACTGGCCCATTCGACGGCCGCCGGATCGGGCCCACGCTCGAAGCGGTAGGAGGAGGCACTCATGAGGACGAGCCCCCGCGCCGCCGCGCGCACAACCAGCGGCGCGAAATGCGCCGATTCTAGAAGCACGTCGACGGTGCTCGCGGCGATCTCGCTCTCCGCCCCCCCCATCACGCCAGCCAGCGCCACCGGCCCCTCGGCGTCGGCGATCACCGCCATCCCGGACGTGAGCGAATAGTCTTTGTGGTTGATGGCGCGAAATGTCTCGCCGTCGCGGGCCCGCCGGACGACGATCCTTGCCCCGCGGACCTTCGCCAGATCGAAGGCGTGAAGCGGCTGCCCGCATTCCATCATCACGTAGTTCGTGACATCGACGACATTGTTAACCGGCTCGATGCCGATCGTCCGCAACCGCTCGGCGAGCCACGCCGGGCTCGGGCCCACGCGCACCCCACGGATGACCCGCGCCGTGTAGTGCGGGCAGACGTCGGGGTCGACGATCTCGACCGCGATCGCCGCCGAGGCCGGCTCGGCCGATTCAACGGGCCGCGGCGCGGGGATGTGGAGCGGCCGGTCAAAGAGCACCGCCACCTCGCGGGCCACGCCGACATGCCCCAGGCAATCGGGGCGATTGCTCGTCACCTCGATGTCGATCGCCGTGTCGGCCCCCACCGGCCATGTCGCTTCATGATTGAGCCCGCTCATCAACAAGCGCCGAACGAGCTCCTCCACGGGCGCGTCCCAGCGGACGTACTCGGCAAGCCAGGTCGTGGAGATGATCATCGGAGCCTCACCGGCCGAAGAGTCGCGCCCGAAGGCGATCGGTGCGACGGATGAAAACGCGGAGCGATTCTAAAACTGTTGAAGGAAGCGGACGTCATTGCGGTAGAAGTCGCGGATGTCGGCCACGCCATAGCGCCGGGCGGCGATTCGCTCCACCCCGAGCCCGAAGGCGAAGCCGGAGACCTCCGCCGGGTCGTAGCCAACCGCAGCGAGGACCGCCGGATCGACCATTCCAGCCCCTCCCATCTCCACCCAGCGTCCGCCCCACTCCATGTCAAACTCGACACTCGGCTCGGTGAACGGGAAGAACGATGGCCGAAAGCGGACATGAACATCGCCGCCCAAGAAACTCGAGGCGAGGAACCGCAGCACTCCCTTGAGATCGGCCATCGTCGCGCCCGGCTCGACAAGCAGCCCCTCCACCTGATGAAACATCGGGTAATGGGTGGCGTCAGCAGTGTCGGGGCGGTAAACGCGGCCGAGCGACACAATCCGCAGCGGCGGCTTGCGCTGCTCCATGACGCGGATCTGCACGGTGCTCGTCTGCGACCGGAGCAGGAGCGGATCGGTCCCTTGGGCGACGGCGAGATAAAAATTGTCGAGCGGATCGCGGGCCGGGTGCTCGGCACCGATCGCCAACGCCTCGAAGTTGTGCCACTGGTCCTCGACCTCGGGGCCATCGACACTCTCGAAGCCGAGCCGGGCCATAATCTCCTGGACGCGCCGGATCGTCTGCGTGATCGGATGAACGTGGCCATGCCGGAAGTGGAGGCCAGGGAGCGTGACGTCGATCGCCGCAGCCTCGGCGGCGGCGCCGGCGAGCCTTGCCTGGGCGGCATCGAGGGCGGCCGTGATCGCCCCCTTCGCCTCGTTGAAGAGCCGGCCCGCTTCCGGGCGATCGGCCCCTTCGAGGCCGCCGAGAAGCTTCTGGATGACCTTCAGACGCCCACTCTTCGCCCCAGCAAACTCGATCCGGGCCTGCTCGAGACCAGCGTCATCGGCGGCGGCAACGAGCGCTGATACGGCCTCAGCGTGGAGACGCTCGACGTCGGCACGGAACGATTCAAGCGACACGGTGCCCACGCGACAAACCGCCCTCTTCAGGCAACGCCGGCCGGGGCCGCGATGCCGAGGGCGTCACGAACCTGCTCGGCGATGACGTCGAAGCTGGTCGGATCGAGGATCGCCATCTCGGAGAGCGTCTTCCGATCGAGCTCACAGCCAATCTTCTCGAGGCCGGCGATGAACTGGCTGTAGCGAATCCCACGCTCCCGGGCCGCCGCATTCAGCCGGATGATCCAGAGGCGGCGGAAGTCACGCTTCTTGCGGCGCCGGTCGCGCCGGGCATAAACGCCGGCACGGATGATCGATTCCTTCGCCGTCCGGAGAAGGCGACGACGTCCGCCGACCGACCCCTTCACCCGCTTGAATAACCGCTTCTTGGCCCGCAGACGGGGGACGACGCTCTTGGTACGCATGGAACTAGTCTTTCAGAAGTCTCGACGAGGTTCGGCAGACGGGTGAATCACCATCGTCGTGCCGCGTCCTTGGAATTCAAGGGGGGCTGCAAAACGGGTGGTGGGAAACAGGGATCAGCAATCGGAAACAGGGGCATGCCAGGGCACAAACCAACCGGCAAACCCGGCAATCACACGCATCAGGCGGCGATGCCGGAGCACGGGGCCTGCGGAGACCGGGCTGGGCATCAGTAGCTGTATTTACCGAGGGCGGCGGCGATCCTCGCGGTGTCGACCGCGGCGAGGACGCCGGTGCCCCGGAGGTTGCGCTTTCGCTTGGAGGAGACACGGACCTGGAGATGGCTCGTTCCGGCACGGCGGTGCTTCACCTTGCCTGTGGCCGTGAGGCGGAAACGCTTCTTCACACCCTTGTGGGTCTTCTGCTTCGGCATGGTGAAAACTCCGTGGATCGGTGACCGGGATAATCGGTGACCGGGATAGATAGAGGATGCGGGGAAGAGGCGGGCAAATGACAGGGAAATGAATCAGCGGGGGGAGAGGGTGCAGATCAGTCGTTTTCCCATCTGCTGGGGAGGAGCGTCCATCTTTCCAACGGCCTCGAGTTGATCGAGGAGATTGCGCATTACACGCTGCCCCTCGTCGATGTGGGCCAACTCGCGACCGCGGAAAACTACCGAGACGATCACCTTGTCTTTGTGCTGCAGGAATGCCTTGGCCTGATTCACCTTAAACTCGATGTCGTGCTCGCCCGTCTTGGGACGGAGACGGATCTCTTTGATCCTCGTGTGATGGACGTGGGTTTTGTGCTGTTTTTTCTTCTGTTGATATTTGAACTTGCCGAAATCCATGATTCGGCAGACGGGCGGCTTCTCGTTGGGAGCGACCTCGACGAGATCCAGCCCCGCCTCGCGTGCCCGGGCCATCGCTTCGTCGGTGGGGATGATTCCGAGTTGCCCACCTTCGGCGCTGATCACACGGATCGGGGAGATCCGGATCTGCTCGTTGATACGGTGATTCTTATCGATGGCTCACGCCTCCGGACTCCGACCGATTGCCAGGCGATGCCCGCAGCAGCGGCATCTTCCACCTGCTTCTGATTTCCACGCTCACCGGAACTGCCAGACCAGCCTGCAAGCGGGGCAGCCTGCAATCAAGGCTCCCCAACCCGACACCATAGCGAGCCCATCCGGCGGCTTCCGACCGGGTGGCGAACGCCGAGGTCGCACACACTCAGCCGTCGCACCCCGGCAGAGCCGGAGCGGACGAACTACAACATGAACGGCCACCAACAGCCACC
>SIAG01000194.1 GCA_009691925.1 Planctomycetaceae bacterium | reverse complement strand
ACTGGCCAGCCGTTCGAGCCAGGCTGCCGCCTCGAGTGGCCGGCCACTCTCCAGGGCGTCGAGCGCCGCAAGCATCGTCGCCCGCCTCCCCGCGGGGGTGTGAAACCAGCGCCTGGCCACCGCCACAATCGCGACCTGATCGTCGGCTCCGATCGCCTGCTCGAGGAGCCTATCCGCGCGGGCACGGAACTGGATTTCGTAGGCCGTCCTCCCGGCCTCGGGGAGCGTCCCGAGGAGACGGTTCGTTTCCGTCTTGATGCTCCGCCAAGTGCTCTCGCCCCCCGGCGGACGGAAGAAAAAATCGCGGTCTCCCCCGAGGATCTCGTCGACGAGCGTCGCCGAATCGCTCCAGCGTTCTTCGGTGATGAGGCGGCGGACGCGGTCAAGTTGACGCTCCTTGAGTCGGTCGGTGGGGAGCGCAACGCCCCCATCGTCGCCGCCGTCGCCAGATTCGTCGGCCGGGCCGTCGGTGTCGCCGGGGCGCGGGGGATCGGCCTCCGCGGCCGCTTCGTCGAGCGGTTCCTCCCGCGTTTCCGCCTGCTGGGCAACGCCGGGGGATGGCCAAAAGCCGAAGACGACCAAGGCGGTGACAGCGATCACCAGCAGGATGGCTGGAGTGGAAAACGTCCCCCGGACCGTCTGCCCCGGGACGGCCTCCGATCCCCGGCGAGGTGCCCTGCACCAGCCCAACCAGCGGTTCGACCGTGCCATCGCTTCCCCCGAGTCACCTAGCGGAATCTGGCCACCACCCCGGACAACCTCCCGACTGGAACGACCAGGGGGCCGGTTTTCTCCCTCCCCGCCAGCAGCCGGGTATCGGGGGGAAGGGATCAAAAATGGCTTTTTTCAGCACTGTCTGGCGATCGCAGCGGCATCTAAACCACTCATCGCCCTTCTATCCTAGACCGTTCGCCAGCCGGGCAGCAAGGAAGCCGTCCCCCCACCGCCGTAGCCCCTCGCTACCGCCCAACCGGGATTTTCCCCGGAAATCATTGGGGTTTTGGTTTGCAATTTCATTTCCAGAGCCTCTAATCACCGAACCTTTCCCGGCTTGCGTTGCCGGGTTCGGGTCAGCGGCGGGGATCCTGCCGCACACCAAACCTTTCCATTGGGAGACGAGGCGATGGCGAAGAAGTCGGGCAGCAAGCCGCTCACGAAGACCGAGATCCTCCGGAACATCTCGGAGTCGACCGGCCTTGCGAAGAAGGATGTGGTCCTCGTGTTGGATCACCTCACCAGTGAGATCCAGAAGTCTCTCAAGGGCTCCGGCATCGGGGTGTTCTCGATTCCCGGTCTGGTGAAGATCGAGCGCCGCAAGGTGCCTTCACGTCCCGCCCAGAAGGGCGTCAAGAACCCCTTCACCGGCGAACTGCAGGACCGTCCGGCGAAGCCGGCCAGCGTCAAGGTGCGTGTCCGTGCCCTGAAGAACCTCAAGGCGATGGTCGCCGGCTGATACCGGGAAGGCGATGGTCGCCGGCTGATACCGGGAAGGCGATGGTCGCCGGCTGATACCGGGCCGTCGGACAACCCGGCGGCAGGCCACGGTCGATGGAACAATCAGGGGCGGCGCCCGACGGGCGCTGCCCCTTTTTTTTATCCCGCCACCGACGCGGGCCGTTCAGCGGACGGGTGTGGCGAGGCCGGCGATCCCTGCAGAGGCGGCCGCAGGTCCGCTCGATTCACACGGATAGAAAGCCGCCCAAACGGGATTGTGATCGGAGACCTCGAGGGCCCGATCGAGGGGAAGGCCGAAGGTGCTTTGGAGATCCACAACGCCCCAGCGGCCGAGATACTCGGTCGTCGCGTTGCGGTCAAAAATGAGATTGTCGTAGGTCTTCGTCCGATGGGTGTTCGTGGTCACGCCGGCGACCGCCCACGCCACCCCGGGCGTCTTCGTGAACCGGCCGAACTGCGGAGGGCCGGCATTGAGATCCCCCAGCAGAATGACGTCATCCTCGTCGGGCCGGGCTGTCCGCATCGCGGCAAAGACATCGACGAGCGCGTCGATCTCCTGCGGCACTTCGTCCGGATCGGTGTGGATGTCGACCATCCAGAAGGTGAAGGCCTTCGAGGCCGGGATGACCCTCGTGCGGAAACGGACATGCATCGGCGGCCGGTGGAGCTTGCCGCCGGGATCGGGGACGACGCCGATCGATCCCGCGTCGACCTCGATCCGGTTCATGTCGTAAAGGAAGCAGTACTGCTCCTTGCTCACCGTTCGTCCCTCGCGGGGGCCGATGATCCAGTGGTACCGACTCCCATCGGCGTTGACGGCATCAACGAAGCGCGGAATCACGCTGTCCGACTTGGCCCGCACCTCCTGGATGGCAACGACGTCGAACTGGCGGACAACACGGGCGAGGATCTCGACGACCTGCGGCTTGGCGATCTTTGATTCGCCGAACACCTGGATGTTGAACGAGGCGATGAGGACGGCGTCCCACGGCCTCGAGGCGGGGAGGGTCGACGGCCCGGGAGCCGGTCCGCCGGCAGGCGGAGCCCCGACAGTCCCCGCCGGGGGCAGGGCGTCGGCGGCGTGGGCGAAGGGGGCGGAAAGGCCAGTCAGGAGCGCCGTCGACGGTCTTGCTGTCGACGCCGACCCACGGAGCGTCAACCCGCCGACGAGCGACAGGAGCGCTGCCAGGGCTGCGCCCCACCGCACCACGGCCTTCGACAGGGTTCCTGCCACCCCGCCCTCCCTGGGCCGCCCGAGACGGTGAAAAGGACTCCCATCAGCGCGCCATCCGTGGCGCGGCTGCAGGCCCTCTCCCGGCACCCGACCCTGTTACAGGTATCGGTCGGCCGACGGGTGACGGTCGTGCCGTCTTCGCCGGCGCCGCAGGGTCGGCCCGGACCGTGGCGTCGATCTTGCCGGTTGGTCAACGGCCGCAAGTGGCGAGGACCTCGCCGGCAAGGCGCGATAATCGCGGGTCTGGATCAGCCGCGGCCACCGTCAGCGCTGCCCGGGCGGTAGCCGCCGCCGGGCCGATCCTGCCCAGCGCCCAGCAGGCCCGCTGCCGAACTTCGATGGCCTTTTCGGGGGCGAGGCAGGCTCCGAGAACGGGGACCGCCGAGTTGGCTCCCTCCCCTCCCCTTCCCAGGAGCGTGACGGCCCAATAGGCGACCAGCGGGTGATCCGCGGCCGCCAGCGAGATCAAGTCGGCGATCTGGTCCACCGGCGGAGGTCCGAGCTCCTCCAGCGCCGCTGCCGCCCACTCCCGAACGCCGTCATCGACATCGCTGCAGGCGGCGACCAGGGCCGTCGCGGCAGAAGTTGCTCCCTCCCCGGCTCGACAGAGGGCTTCCGCGGCAGCGGCCCGCTCCCCGGTATCGGATCCTGCCATCCGCTCGACCAGCGCCGCGATTGAAGGGTCGTGTGCGGGCATGGTTGCGCGTTATCCCGGGGGTCGATTGTTTGCAACGCAGCGACGCGTGCCGGGCTACCTGGGCCCCTTCCTGCGCCTCACAAAGCGCCTAATAGCGGGGTCCCAGAGGGGGTGGAAGAGATCCCACCGGCCGCCACCCTAAACCCTTACGGGGCAGCGATTTTAGACGAAATGGACAGGGCCGGAATCGAACCGGCGACACATGGATTTTCAGTCCATTGCTCTACCAACTGAGCTACCTGTCCGGCAGATCGGAGCGGGATTGTACCGCAGCCGTTGCCCCATTCGTAGCCCCGGGCGCGAAATATCACCGTTCACTCCTCCTCACCGCCGCTCCGGCCAGACAGGAGCATGACGAGGGTGGCGAGGAACGCGAGGCCGCCACATACCAGGGGCCCCGCAAACGCCGGGAGCAGGCCGGCCAGCCCGGGCGTAAAAAGCCGCAGCGCCGTTACGGCCGCCGCCCCCACCAAACCGGCGGAAACCGCCAGGACAAACACGTTTCCGGGCCGCCCCTGACCACTCACCCTCTCCGGCCCGCCAAAGAGAAACTCGCGGATCGCATCGAGCGGCGACAGTCCGCGCGGAGGAATCGGGGGGGGCGACGGCCTCTCCCATCCGGAAGGCCCCTCGCCCCCCGCCGAGGACGTGAACACCGAGTCGCCACGCCCCCCCGCCGAGCGACGCGACGAGGGATTTCCGGAGTGCGGTGTTTGGATCCCCGAGGGATACCCGCTCGATCCTCCCCCGGAGAGCGCGGTCTCGCCCCGATCTCCACTCTCCCGCTCCGATCCCGGGCCAGCGGGAAAACCGGTCGGCGAGGCTGCCTTCGATGACTTGGTCCGCGCCCTCCGCCCCATCGGCACCGGGGCATCGGGGGTCCACGGGCGCAACCATTCGATCACCGCATCGGCCGTGCCAATCCGCTGCACGGGATCCTTGTCCATCATCGCCTCCACCACCCGACAGAAGGCGTCACTGACTCCGGGGGCGAATTTCTGGATCGGCGCGGGGGGCTCAGTCAACTGCCGGCGTGCCTTGTCCTGGCGTGTTCCCCCGGGAAAGGGCACCTGTCCGGCGAGGACGAAGTAGAGCGTGCATCCCAGTCCGTAGACATCGGCCGCCGGCCCGACGGTGTCGGGAGATCGGATCTGTTCCGGGGCCATGTAGTCCATCGTGCCGACCACGCGCCCCAGCCGGGTCGACTCCGATTCGAGAACTGAACCGGCAAGGCCGACATCGAGGAGCTTCGCCCGTCCAGCCGGCGTCACGAGGATGTTCCCCGGTTTCACGTCTCGGTGAACGAGCCCCTCGACATGGGCGTAGGCCAGTCCACGGGCAACCTGCGAGACGACCGCGGCGGCCGCCACCTCGTCGAGCGTTCCGTACTTGAGCACCTGCTTCCGCAGATCGACGCCTTCGACGAGCTCGGTGACGAGGTAAAAAACCTTGCCGTCGTGCCCGGCATCGAGCGCGCGGACGAGGTTGGGATGATCGAGCCGGCCGAGCATGCGGATCTCGCGTTGGAACGCCGCCTCGGTGTCGGGCGTCGACTTCGCCCTTGGCAGGACCTTGACGGCCACCTCTCGCCCCATCATCGCGTGCTCTGCCCGGAACACCTGCCCCATCCCTCCCTGCCCAAGCACATCGAGGATCCGGTATTGGCCGAGGGTCAGCTTCCTCCGGCCGGCGAGCATTTGCGTCGCCTGGAAGCGAGTCAGCGTTCCCCGTTCCACGAGCACGTCGGCCACGGCCTGATCCCAGCGTGACGACGGCGCCCCTTCGCCGAGCGTCGACCGGACGATCTCCTCGGCGGAGTCGATGGCCGTCGCGTCGACGAGCGAACTGGCCAGCGCCGTGGTCCGAAAGCGCGCAGGAGGTCCCAAGACCGGCAGATCACCGGCCTCCGGATCGTCCCGCCCGTCCCCATCAGTGACGCCCATGGACGTAAACCTACCCTCCGGCGAACAGTGCGGGGAATCGGTCTGACCAGCCCAGCGGGAGCGGAGCTGCCAGGAACAGCCGCTCCCCTCTAGACGGGTGGTCGATTGTCAGCTTTCGGGCGTGGAGGGCAATACCGAGCGGAAACGGCAACCGGGCTCCGTACCGCCGGTCGCCGACGATGGGGCAGCGGCGGAGGGCGAGTTGGAGGCGGAGCTGGTGCTTCCGCCCCGTGGAGGGCTCAAGTTCCACGAGCGAAACCTCACCGCTGCGCCGCACGACCCGCGCTCTGGCAACCGCTTCCCTCCCCGGCTGATCCTCCGGGTCGCTCTCGTCGTCGCCCCGGCCAACGGGCCCTGCCCCCCCCCGGACCGCCGCCCCGAACCCGAGCACCCGCGGATCGGCAGGGAGGAAATCGCGCCATTCCCGCCACTGCTCCAGGGGGGCCGGAAACCTCCCCTCGGTGATCGCGACATACTCCTTGACGACCGTGCGACTGCGGAACTGCTCGGCGAGATCGGCGGCAGCAGCGCTCGTTTTTCCAAAAACGATGACCCCGGACACCGGAGCATCGATTCGGCTGACAACGCCGATAAACGGCCTTGTTCCGCGGGCCAGCGTATAGAGGCTCGTTTCCCCACGCGGGGCATTAGCCGTTGGAATTCCAGCCGGCTTGACGCAAACGAGAAGGTGGTCATCCTCGTGAAGGATCACCAGGCCACGGGAAACACTCGACATGGGATCACCACCCCGTCCGCGGATTATTCTCGCAAGTCGATCGCCCCGTCGTCGGCAACTGGCCAGCGCGGCCGGCTGGGACATCGAGGCCGTCTCGCCGCCGGACGAGGCTGAAGCGACTGCACCACTCCGCCAACCAGGCGAATCCCTGGAAGCCTACGTTCTCCGGCTCGCCCGGGCAAAAGCAGAGGCGGTCGTGGCCACTGGGGTGCGGGGGCTGATTCTCGCCTGCGACACGCTCAGCGAGGTCGATGGCAGGGAGCTGGGTCAAGCCGCAGATCGGAGCGAAGCTCGCCGCATGCTCGAATCCCTGTCGGGCAGAAGGCATCGTGTTGTCACGGGGGTCTGCCTGTGGCAACACCCCGAATGCCCCCCGTTCTTGGCCACCGACGAGAGCCAACTCGAGATGGGCCCGCTCGATAACGGCTTCCTTGAGTGGTACCTTGACAGTGGATTATGGCGTGGCAAAGCGGGGGCGTGCGGATTTCAGGACGAACGCTTGCCCCTCCGGCTGATCGCGGGCAGCCCGTCAAACGTCGTCGGACTACCGTTGGAACTGATCGACCGGATGATCGTCGAATCCCAGGGGCTTGCCACAGAATGAGCCCGAGCCACGGCCGCCGGCCCCTGCGTGGATCAACCGTCCCGAAGCCGAAAAGAAAACGTCGCGGTGCCGCCGAAGCGCATAAAAAAAACCGACCCCCGCGAGGATCACTCACGGGGGTCGGCATATAAAAATCCGGCGATACCTACTCTCGCGCTTTTGGCACTACCATCGGCTCTGGAAGCTTAACTACCGTGTTCGGGATGGGAACGGGTGTGACCTTCCAGATATGGTCACCGGATATTTCAGGAGCCCTGGGCCGCGAACCGGAACCCTTCCACACGGAGGGGCTGGGCGTCACGCCCCAGGGCAATATTGTTGGTCGTGGTAAATTGGCATATTCCGGGGTCGGACCAGTTATCCTGGTCCCATCCTTCCGAAAGCACTCGATACGAGTGGTCAAGCATTCGTCCGTTAGTACCGGTTAGCTAAATGCATTACTGCACGTACACGTCCGGCCTATCAACCTGGTCGTCTTCCAGGGGACTTTCGGGTATACACCCTACGAAACCTCATCTTGGGGCGGGCTTCACGCTTATATGCTTTCAGCGTTTATCCGTTCCGTTCTTAGCTATCCAGCCGTGCCACTAGCGTGACAACTGGAACACCAGAGGAACGTCCTTCCAAATCCTCTCGTACTAAAGAAGAATCCCCTCAAGTTTCGTGCGCCCACAGCAGATAGGGACCGACCTGTCTCACGACGGTCTGAACCCAGCTCACGTACCACTTTCATTGGCGAACAGCCAAACCCTTGGGAGCTTCTCCACCCCCAGGATGTGATGAGCCGACATCGAGGTGCCAAACCGCTTCGCCGCTATGGACGCTCGGAAGCGATAAGCCTGTTATCCCCGGAGTACCTTTTATCTGATGAGCGACGGCCTTTCCATCCAGCACCGCCGGATCACTAAG
>SIAG01000193.1 GCA_009691925.1 Planctomycetaceae bacterium | reverse complement strand
AAGGTGGTTGAACGTGCCGGCGAGATCGCGACAGACCTCGATGTGCTGCACCTGATCCTCCCCGACGGGGACTATTGTCGCGTCGTAGGCGAGGATGTCGGCGCTCATCAGCACGGGGTAGGTGAAGAGCCCCGCGTCGGCCGCCATGCCGCGTGATTTCTTGTCCTTGAAGGCATGGCAGCGCTCGAGGAGCCCCATCGGGGTGACCGTCATCAGCAGCCAGGTCAGCTCGGTGACCTCCGGCACGTCCGACTGCACAAACAGCGCTGCGTGGTCGGGATCGAGGCCGAGGGCCACCAGATCGAGGGCCGCATCGCGGACGAATCCGCGGAGCCGCTCGGGCTCGCGGACGGTCGTCAGGGCATGGAGATCGGCGAGAAAAAAGTACGACTCCCCCGCCGTTTGCAGCTCGATGTATTGGCGGATGGCGCCGAAGTAATTCCCCCAGTGGAAGCGGCCGGTGGGTTGGATCCCGGAAAGCACCCGCGTCGGCGGCTGGGGGCGGGGGGGCTTCGTCGGTGCTTCGTCGCTCATCGGTGAGGCTTCCGGCCTTGGTGTCTTTGGGGAGGGTCAGTGGGGTTTGGCGAGAACGCTGGGGAGCCGGAGTGTTCCCACGAGGTCGGCGACGCGCGTCACCCCCGCTTCGGCGAGCGCCGCCGGGAGGGCATCGAGGAGCCTCGTCGAGGAGCGGGGCTCGGCGAAGCTCGCCGTCCCGATCTGGACGGCGCTGGCACCGGTGACGAGAAATTCCATCACATCGTCGATCGTCATGATCCCCCCAACGCCGATGATCGGGGTGTCGACGGCCTGGCGGACCTGGTAAACGCAGCGAAGAGCGATCGGTTTGATCGCCGGCCCAGACAGGCCACCGACGACGTTGCCCAACAGCGGTTTCCGCCGCCGCCAGTCGACGGCCATCCCCTGGCACGTGTTGATCACCGTGAGGGCATCGGCGCCGCCGTCTCTCGCCCCCCGTGCGACGTCGGCGATGCTCGTCACGTTCGGCGTCAGCTTGGCGATGACCGGAAGGCGGGTCACGCCGCGGACCCCCGCGACGACACTCCGGCAGGCCGCCGGATCGGTCCCCAGATCGACGCCGTAGCTGACGTTCGGACAGGAGATGTTGAGTTCGAGAGCAGCGATCCCCGGCACCCCCTCGAGTCGGTCGGCCACCTGGACGAACTCGCGCTGGTCGGCCCCGGCAATGCTCACGATCACCGGTGCGGCACAGCCGAGGAGGAAGGGGAGTTGCTGGCGGAGGAAGGCGTCGACGCCGTCGTTGTCGAGGCCGATCGAGTTGAGAAGCCCCGCGGAGGTCTCGATCGTCCGCCAGGGGACGTTACCCGCCCGGGGGAGCGGCGTGATCGTCTTGGGGACAATCCCCCCGAGCCGGTGCAGATCGACGAAATCAACCATCTCCTTGGCGTACCCGAAGGTCCCCGATGCCACGAGGATCGGATTCGGGAGGCGGAGGCGACCGAGCTGAACCGACAGGTCGATCGATCCCCCGTCGGGCGGGCTGGCGGCAGGGACGTTCGTCATGGGCTGCGGCAGGGGAACGGGGCAGGCAGGGACGGGGGGGATGCAGGGACGGGGCGGGGGATGCGGGGACGGGGCGGGGAATGCGACTCTGAATTGTAGCAGCCACCGCGCGCCGCCGACCGGCGTCAGGGGAGGAGAAAAAAGTTCGGGTTGAATCAAGTTTGCCGGTCGTGACGGTCGATCATCCTCACATGGTGGGAAAGAGGCGACCGGCGCCGAACCACCGCGATATTGACATTAGTGCTTGTCAGTTCTAGGCTTGTGACGATTTCCAACGGGGTGGGAACCAGCTTCGGCCCTTCCGGGCTGGAGGGAAACCCACATCGGACGGAGCGTCGGAGCCGTGACCAAGAAAGACATCGTCCGGACGATCGCCGAACAGATCGATCTTCCGCAACTTCGCACCAGAGACCTTGTCCAAAAGACGTTCGATGCCCTGATCGACGCCCTGGTCAAGGAAGGTCGGATCGAGTTGAGGAACTTCGGGGTGTTCCAGATCAAGCGTCGGGAAGCGCGGATGGCCCGCAACCCGAGGACCGGAGAGAAGGTTCCGGTCCAGGCGAAGAGCGTTGTTACGTTCAAGCCTGGGAAGGAAATGGAGGCCCGCGTCAGGGAACTCGACCGGGAGATGAACGATCGGGCGAGGGCCGAGGCGACACCCGTCGCGGAAGCCCGGCAGACGGCCCCGACCGACACCATCGACCGGCCGCAGGAATCCTGACAGGGGCACGAGTGGTTTGCGGAGCAACAGACGCGACGGGCAACGGACAGGATGTCCGCGGCACCGTGGCCGGGGCAGGCAGTCGCCATCAACCGGCGGCCGCCGACGCCGGACCGGAGTTCAGGAGTCAGGGAGGACGAGCGATGCGGAAAATCTGCTGGATGGTGTTCGCGGCCATGGCGCTCTCGACGAGCACTGGTTGCCTCATTCCCATCTACTCCGGCGACCCGCTGCGGCGCGCTCAGCAACTCATCTTCACGTCGGAGGATCTGCGGGTGATCACCGACGAGTGGGAGCGGATCTGGTTCCTCGACCAGCCTTCCCACATGACGATGTATAGGACCCACGGCGGCGTGCTCTGATTTTGTCGACGCCGTCGGCCTTCAGATCTTGATCTTCGAAGCCTGGAGCTTGATCGCCTCAATCGGCACGAGCTCCCCGCGGTTGCACCCTGGGCAGGCTTCGGCCGCCTCTGCCCACGCTTCAGGGGAGCGGAGGTTGGAATCCCAAAACGGCCAGGTCTTGCATTGGCGCGGCCGTTCCTCGTAGGCGGTGCACTTCCGCGTCTTCTCATCGAGGAGCACGCAGTCGCCGCCGGGCCGCTCCTTGAGCGACCGCCTCACCCCGACCTGCTTCACATACCGCTTTTCAAACAGAGCCGGCGTTAGGCCGATGCGGGCGGCCATGGCGTCGATCTCCGCCTGGTTGACCCACACATAGCCCTCGGAGCCGGAGCAGCAATCCCCGCATTGCGTGCAGGAAAAACTGAGCCCCTCGGCATACCAGAGATCCTTGCTCACTCCTGCCATCGGGGCACCTGCGTGGGGCTTGGGAAAGGGTCAACGGTGTCGGTGTCGGGAATGCCGAGGATCGCAGCCACCGCCGCGATGACGGCGCGGACATCGTCGGGGATGTTGAAGGGACCGAAGCCGAGGCGGACGCTCCCTTCCGCCGCCGTGGGGAGGTGGCGGTGGATAAGCCCCGCGCAGTGCCGACCGGCCCGCGCTTGGACGCCGGCGATCTGTTCCAGAAGCACCGCAATGTCGCCGGGATCATAGCCCTCCACGGTGAAACCGACAATCGGCGGCCCCTTGCCCCCTCCCGCACCGAGCACGCGCACCCCAGGGAGCGCGGCGAGCCCGGCGCGACAGGCCGAAGCGAGCCCCAGACCGTGGGCCGCCAATGCCCCGATCCCCTGCCGCTCCACCCAGGCGATCCCTGCCGACAAGCCCGCCAGGGCTGCGAGATTGGGGGTGCCGGCCTCGAGCCGGTCGACGAGGTCCGCGGGCATCCGCAGGTCGTTGCTCGCCGAGCCGGTCCCCCCTTGGACCAACGGCCGCGGTTCGATCCCCTCACGGGCAAACAGGATCGCCCCCCCCTCCGGCCCCTGGAGCCACTTGTGCCCAGCCGCGACGACGACATCGGCCCCCCCGTCGCCTGACGGGAGCGGGACGACCCCCGCCGTTTGCGCGGCATCGAGGATGCTGATCGCGCCGCGCACGCGGGCGATGCCAACGAGCGCCGCCGCGTCCTGGAGTGTCCCGGTGACATTCGATGCATGGCTGAAGACGAGCAGCCGCGTCGCCGGCTGCCAGGCTCGGGCGACGTCGTCTGGGTCGACGAGGCCGCTGGCATCGCAGGGCACAACCTCGAGATCGATCACGCCCCGGTCGGCGAGCCACTTCAGCGGGCGGAGCGTGGCGTTGTGATCGGCCGCCGTCGCCACGACATGCCATCCAGGCTCGACGAGCCCGTGGATCGCGACATTCAGCCCGAACGTGGCGCCCGACACGAGCGCCACGCGCCGCGGGTCGGCGGCGCCGACGATCCGGGCCGCCGCCCCCCGGGCCCCCTCGCGGACGGCATCGGCGCGGCGGGCATCGGCGTGGATCCCCCGACCGGCAGCGGCGCCGATGTCGCGGAGGGCATGGAGCATCCCTTCGAGCACCGAGCCCGGCTTCGGCCACGAGGTCGCCGGGTGATCAAGATACCGCCGTGGAGGCTCCCCAGATCGCACCTCAACCCCCGATCTGGTACATCGCCCGGGCCGGCCGCTCGAAGCCAGGCGCCCCGATGCCGTGGGCGGCGTGTTTGGCGGCGGTGCAATCGAGGAGGAGCCGCGCCAGCCGGTCGTCGAGGTTTTCCCCATCGGCGCGGAGCAGCGCCCGCGCGTCCCATTCGGAGGTCGAGAACAGGCAATTGCGGAGTTGGCCATCGGCCGTGAGCCGGAGCCGGTCGCAGCGATCGCAGAAGGGATGCGAGACAGGGTCGATGAAACCGACCAGGCTCCCGTCGGCGAAGCGCCAGTCGACCGCCGGCTGACCGGGATCGGCGCTGGGGGCGGGCTCGAGCGGGCCGAGATCGGCCTCGAGGATCCGCCGCACCTCCTGGCCCGTGAGGACCTGCGCGCCCGACCAGGCCGATTCGGCATCCAGCGGCATGAACTCGATGAACCGCAGATGAAAGCCCTCGCGGCTGCAGAACCGGGCCAGGGGCACCGCCTGGGCTTCCGTGATCCCGCGGATCGAGACGGCGTTGACGCGGATCCCGGTGAAGCCCGCCTCCCGGGCTGCCCCGAGCCCGGCGAGGACACGGTCGAGGCCGTCGGCCCGGGCGATTCGCCGGAAGGTCTCATCGTCGAGCGCGTCGAGACTGACATTGAGGCGGTGGAGTCCGGCCGCCCGCAGTCCCGCGGCCTGCGGCTTGAGCAACAGGCCGTTGGTCGTCAGAGCCACCTCCCCGATCCCGGGGAGGGCCACGAGACGGGCGATGAGCTCGGGGAGGCCGGGCCTCAACAACGGCTCGCCACCGGTGACGCGGACCGAACGGATCCCGAGACCGGCGGCAACCGCCACGACGCGCACGAACTCGTCGAACGTCAGCAGTTCCGCGCGCGGCTTGAAGGCCGCGTCGAGCGGCATGCAGTAGGTGCACCGCAACGTGCAGCGGTCGGTGACACTGACACGCAGGTCGGTATGGACCCTGCCGAAGCGATCGACGAGCCGGTCGGCGCGGAAGGGGGTGGCGAGCCCGGGGGCGGGAGTTGCGGAGCCGGTGTCGTTCATCTGCGTTCCTCGATCCCCCGCAGGTCACCGGGATGAACCCACGTGCGGCGGCCCTCGCCATCCTCCTCGCACTTCCAGATCGGCACCGCCGCCTTGACCCGTTCGAGGAGCCACTCGGTGGCGGCGAAGGCCTCGCGGCGATGGGGAGCGCTGGCGGCGATCGCGATGCTCGCCTCCCCCACCACGACCCGCCCGAGCCGGTGGACGATCGCGCAGCCGCAGAGCCCGAACCGGGCCGCCGCCTCGGCGCGGAGCCCGTCGAGCATCGCCACAGCGACCGTCTCGTGGGCTTCGTAGTCGAGGCTGCGCGTGGTCACGTCGGCCGTGACTCCGCGCGTCGTTCCCAGAAAGAGGACGTTGCCGCCGGCAGCGGGGGCAGCCACCGCCGCGAGGATGGCGGCGCCGTCGATCGGCCCGTGAACGAACCGGCACGCGCCGGCGTCGGGGGATGGACCCGGCGCGGGGACGGGGGCCGCTGAAGACGACGCAGTGGGGAGCGGCGCGGGCATCGTCAACCTCCGCTCACCGGAGGGATCAGCGCCACCTCGACGCCGCCGGCGATGGTCACATGGTCGGCGGCATACCGGCCGGCAACACAGACGGCGCTGCGGGCCAGGAGCGGCCCGAGCGCGGGGCGGGCAGCTGCCAGCTCCCGCCGCAGGTCGGCCACCGTGCCTCCGTCCCAGGGCATCTCCAGCCGACGCGCCCCGACGATCTCCGCCATCCCGGCAAAAAGGATGACGGCCAGCGGAGAGCCGGCCGCTGAAGGAGGGAGCCGATCGGCCATAGTAGGGACGCTTGACATCGGCGACTCGTCGGTTCGAACCATCCCGGGACTTTTGCGCACGACTCAACTCGTCGTCAATCGGCCACTGCCGGTGGTCAGGAGGGGATCGAGCCCGGCCGGCCCGGGAAGGAGCCGCCAGGCCTTAGCGAGGAGCTTCACCGGGTGGACCGTCGGCTTTGTCGTTCCCTGCTCCATTTGTAACCGGCAGGCGCTGCACTCGGTAGAGCCGACGTCGACCCCGCCGCCGCGCATCGCCGACACCAACCCCAGACCGATGCGGAGGCTCGAGCGGTGGTGATCGTGGTGCAGCCCCCACGTTCCCCCCATGCCGGAACATCCCCGATCGGCGGCGTCGAGGGTCAGGCCGGGGATGAGCCGGAGGAGGTGCTCGCTGGCGCTGATCTGCCCGGGGATCCGCAGATGGCAGGGAGTGTGGTGGAGGACGCGGGCGGGGAGGGGGTCGAAATCGAGCTTCAGCTTCCCCTCGCGGTGCAGCTCCCAAAGATAGCTGCTGGCGTCGCACGTCGCCGCCACGACCCGTTCCATGTCGTCATCCTCGACCAGCAACGGGTAGTCGTGGGTGATCGCCGTCACCGCGGCGGGCTCCGTGCAGACGATCCGGTAACCGAGGCGCACGGCGTCGGCGAGGACGCGCATGTTGGCGGCCGCCACCCTCCGCGCCGCCGTCAGATCCCCCGCCGCCACCAGCGGCATGCCCGAGGCCCGTTGGCGGGGATCGATGGAGACTCCGACACCGTGGCGCTCGAGGACGGCGACGAGCGCCTCGACGAGGAGCGGATCGTGGCGCCGGGCGTAGGTGTCGAGGAAGAGGAGAACGCGCGGACCACCGCGACGCGATGGCCTAGTCAGCCCCCGGCGTGCCGCCCAGCGCATCGTCCGGTTGCCGGTAAACCGGGGGAGCTTCCGCCCCTGCGCAACGCCGACGGTCTTCTCGAGGATCCAGCGTGCCCGCGGGTCGGCGAGGGCGGCATTGGCCAGCGGGGCCATGAGCCCCCCCCACCGCGACAAGCTGTCGACGCGGGACAGCAGCCACGCCGAGAGACCGAGGCTGTTCTCGGCGACGAAAGCCCCCTTGAGTTGCATCACGAGCGCCGGCACGTCGATGCCGGCGGAACACTCGACACGGCACTGGTGGCAGTTGAAGCAGGTGTCGGCGATCGCCCGGACCTCCTCGCCGGTGAGCGCTTTCGGGTCGAGCCGGCCGGCGAGGAACGCGCCGAACAGATTCGCCTTCGCCCGCGGTGATGCCTCCTCGGCGGGATCCTCGCGGTATCTCGGACACATCCGGCTCCCGGCGGCCTGCGTCCGGCAGGCGCCGCAGCCGTTGCAGGCATCGACCTCCCCAGCCGCACCAGGCTGGGGCCAGTGGAGCACCGGCAGCACCAGCGCCAGCGCCAGCGCCGGCGACGCGCTGACAGGTGCGCTGACAGGTGCGCTGACAGGTGCGCTGACAGGTGCGCTGACAGGTGCGCTGACAGGTGCGCTGACAGGTGCGCTGACAGGTGCGCTGACAGGTGCGCTGACAGAT
>SIAG01000192.1 GCA_009691925.1 Planctomycetaceae bacterium | reverse complement strand
TGGCCCCGGGGGCGATCGGACCACCAAGACCAGCCCCGGTGGAGTCTTCCGATTCGACGATTTGGAACCTGGGCAATACAAGGTTTCGGTGCAGGCGGCGGTCCGCAATCGGATGCGCAAGGCCGAACCGACACCAGTCACGATCGAAGCCGCCCCTGCCCCGGCAGCCAGCGTCACCCTCGAACTGAAGTAGACGCCGTCGGCAGGGTCCTGGGCGGGCGGGCTCCGATCCGAAATCCGGCGCAACCGGCCCATTCGTGGGGATCGCTGTGGCAAGGGCATCCGGAACAACGGCTCTAACCGCTCCAGCCGTGCAATCCCCTCAAGTGACCCTCGTTTTCCGTCGATAAAAAACCAGATTGGTGCGTCGTCCACCCGGCAAACCCGTTGCCGGGCTGACGCTGCGCCGGTGCTGGAGACACCAACCGAATGCGATCGCCAGCGGGGCTACGCCATGCCGGCAGGAGATCGCTCGCCCCGCGCATCCGGGCATGCGTGGCGGTCTTGGCTGTCGTACTCTCAATCGGCCGTCTCTTCGGGCCGACAGCCGAAGCCCAGACGGCCGCCGCACCTTTGACGGTCTGGAGCTTTCTGGGCGTGCCGAATCCGCTCGCCATGAACGCCGCGGCCCAGCAATCTGCCAATCCGGCGATCCAGGCTGCCGCCAAGGCCAAGGCGGCCAAACACGAAATCCCCAAGAAGAAGGCTGCCCTCAGATACCTGGCCGGAATCGGTTGCACCCCGGAGCACCCCGAGGTCATGCCTGCGCTCATGGCCGCCATGGACGACCCAGACGAGCAGGTCAGGTATGAGGCCGTGAAGGCCGTCCTACAGACGTCCGAGGTCTGCCAGTCGCGCGATCAGAAGAAGGCGGTCCGCAAGGCGAAGGGGATGTGCGAAACCTGTGCCGACTTGAAACGAAATTGCGAGAAAAAAGTGTGCGAGGCCGTGGAACGGCTGTGCGGTAAGGCTCCCCCTAAAGAGCACAAGCACCATCTCAGAAAGGCCATGGGGAGCGTGTTCGGCGACGATTGCGAGGATCCGGCCAAGGAGGATTGTCCGTGCGCCGAACGTCGGGGCTCGTGCTGTGGGCCCGAGATGCGCGACAAACTTATGAAGCTCGCGTACGGACGGGACGACATGGGCTGCTTTCTCGAGCCGAGCAAGCGGGTTCGCGACTTGGCGGAACTTGCTCTCAATGCCTGCAATGCCTGCGCCTGTGGATGCGAAGGAGTGACCGACGGCGACGCCGCCATGGATCACGTCGTCCGGGAGATGCCCCCGGCCGATGCGACCAGGGAAACGCAGCCGTCCGACACCGCGCCGCTCCCGCTCGGTGCGCCCTGCTTCGAGGATCGGCCCGTCGAGCCCCAGCGGCCCGAGCATCACCAACGACTCCCCGCGCCGAGCCCGGCACAGGAGCCGGAGATGATCCCGCCCCCTCCCGCATCCACCGCGATGCCCGCAGTCCGCAGCGTTTTGGTGCGGTCGCCGGCGGCGGCGGTGCCTGCCCGAGTCGCCATGGCAGATGCCGGAGAAGCGCCGTCTCCCCCCGATCCGGCCGATCCTCTCGCCGATGCCCAAGGGGAAAGCGAACGGACGGCCGGTCACCAGCAGACACTCCCGGCGAACCACGCGGAGAATCTCAGCGGCGGCGGCGCCAAAACGACCGTCCAAAGAGAGCCTCGCGGCCCCGACCACCTTCAGAATCCCCTCCGACGGGCAACCTATCTGCGCCGTGCCGCGGACTTTCCCCCCACAGCGAGCCCCCATCCCGCGGCACGCGATGCACTTCACCGGGCGTCCGCCGAACCACGGGCCACTCCGGCAGACTCAGCCCAGCCGCCCACCAAGGGCCTCGAGCTGTCCAGGATCAAAGGTGGATTCTCCCGTGGCAACTGGTCCGTTTCGCCGTCCGCCGAAGCGGCCGCCGGCCCGATCCCCGCCCCCGAACGCGACACACCATGACGACCCCTCGTGCCTGGCGATCGGGACCCTCGGTGCAACTCCCGCCGATACCGACATCGGCTCCCACGCGTCGACGTGCAACAATGCGCCTCCGCGCGGCTGGATGATCGGCAACATGCCCGGCGAGCGGTATTCCGCCCAGCAGAACCAATGAGCCATTCATCCGAACCATCAGACGACACGGGCAGTGGCTCCCACGGAAGCCCCCCAGCCGCCGCCCACTCATGGCGCTCCGGCCACGCCGCGCGCCCCGGCCATCGTGCCCATGGCGCCGAGAGTCGCTCCACTGCCGGGTCGACGACCGCAGCGCCAACAAGCCAGACGTCCTGGCGTGGCAGAAACGACGTGCCGAAGCGGACCGGCTCGTTGTGGCTCATGGTGCGGCGAATCCTTCTCACGTTCGCCGCGATCGCCCTCATCGTGCTGCTTGTGCGGATGCTCCTGACGGTCAATCGCCAGGTGCCGATCGTCGTGGGAAGCGTGACGAATTATCGCCTCCCGCTCGCCATCATCCCGCAGGCCGACGAAGACCGCAGGCTGCTCGCCTCTCTGGCGAGCTCTGAAAAGAGTTTCTTTCCTGGCTCGGCGGAAATCTTCGACGTCAGCCCGTCGCTCGTCACGGCGACTGCCGACGAGATGTTTGCCACGCTCACGTCGACGCTTCGTCAGAGCAAGCCCGGCGGGCCTGATGGCGACATGGCGATCGTCTACCTCACCGCTCTTGGCACGCTCGACAACAAGGGACGCCCCTGCATCATCCCACCGGAAAACTCCGAAGACCCGATGGAATCGTCCGAAGACTCCTACCTCCAGGTCGATCGCCTGTTGACCGGACTGCGCGATGCCCTCCCGGAACGCGTCGGCATTCTGGTGGTGCTCGATGCCTGCAAGCCGTCGACCGACTGGCCGCTCGGCGTAGACGATGGAGCCTTCACGCCCGCCGTGGAGACGCTCATGGCAGGCTCCACGCTGAAGCGAATGTGGGTCATGATGCCGGCAGCGACGGGCCAGCACGGCTATTCGAGCGCTGCCCAGGGCGCGAGCGGTGCCATGCTGGAGTTCGTTCGAGGCCTGCGTGGCGCGGCTGATGCCAGACCCTGGGGCGATGCCAATGGCCGTGTCGGGCTCCGGGAGCTGGCCGCATACCTCGCGGTTAGCGTCGACCGTTGGGCGTTGGCGACACTCGGCGACCGGCAGACACCCGTGCTACTCACGCCATCATTCAACCGCGACGCCGATGTCGCCATTGCCTGGACCTCGACACGCTCCCCTGCGCTCGACATCCAAAAAGACCTTGAGGCCGACAACGACACGTGGCTCGCGGAACGGTGGCGGGCCGCAGAAAGGTTGCGGCCAACCGCCATTCGGGAGCAGCCGTTGCTCTGGGCCTCCTATCTCCAGCTGCTCATGCGGGCAGAGCATCTCCGCACGGCAGGAGCGGCTTTTCGTGACCAGCAGGTCAACGTCGACACGACCGTCCACCGGTTGGAGACGGCCCTGAATCTCCCCTTGATCTCCAACGCGCAACTGCTCCCCGGCATCCGACTGGCATACAAGCGGTCGAGTTCAGTCAGGGAGCGGGAAGACGACGACGTGCGAGACTGGCTGGCAGCCGTCGAACGTCACATCGCCCTTGACGGCCCCCGCAGCAAAACAGCGACTCCGCCGGCGATCGCCGAGGATGTCGACCGTTGGATGCTCCGCGCTGAGGCCGCATGGCTGTGGTTGGTGGACAAGTGCGAGTCGAACGCTCCGGTGAACCGGGAAACCGTGGTGCATTGGTTGGAGTGCGTCGGCACTCGCCTCGAGGGCGCGGCGTTCAACCCCGGGCAAATCCACTTCCTCAGGATGCTGATACGCTGGGCGGATGCCGATGACTGGCAGCGGCAGCCGGAAGCTTTCCGCGGCTTCATCCGGCTCATCGCGAAATCGCGTCAGGCTGTCTACTCCCAAGACGTGCGAGCCGATCGAATCATCGGGACAGAGGATCTGGCGAACCGGGGAAACGCCGCGATGAGAGCGGCGTTTGACCTCGTGTTCGTGGGCGGGGCAGCGAACATCGACAAGGCCGTGGCGTTGTCGCGGGAGGGAATCGAGGCCTTCGATCAACGGATAACGATCTCCGCGAGAATACGCCAGTCGCTGGAATTGCTTGATAGAGTGAGGGCAGAACTTCCCTATCTGGTGACCTGGTGGGTCGAGGAGTTGCGGCACGCCGTCCGCCAGCAGGGCGACCTGGAAAGCGGAGCACTCCGCAGGAAGCCCGCCGACGTCGTGGCACTGTTGACGGCTGTCGAGCAACTGGAACAGGCCGTCGATGCGATGTTGACGACCGGCGAAGACGAACCGACGCTGACGGCATCGGTCGACAGGCTCGACGAACTACGCTCCACATGCGAAACACTCTTCGGCTCACTCAAGTCGGTCTTTCTGACCGACTGTGCCGATCTCGCCACCCAGGCTCCGGACAGCCCGCGGACGTACGGACGCATCCGTCGCATCCTGGGAGTGCCGCTGGTCCTCGGCGATCTGCGGATGCGTTTGCTCAGACGGGCCGACAACCTCGATCGCCGCCAAGCAGCCCTTTTGGCCCGCGAAGCTTTCCTCAGCGACGAACCGCTTCCGCCCGTCGACCCAGCCGCCGTTGTGGCCGGGTGGATTCCGTGGCGGAACCAGCTGACGCATCCGATCCTGCCCGTCCTCGCAACCGATACATCCGGGGCGTCCACACTGCCCACGTCTGCCGCCGACATTGCCACGACCGTAGGACGGCAAGTGACGGAAGTCCGGTCTGCCGCCAGATCACTCCCCGCCATCATCGCCGACCTTGACCGTCAGCGGGCCGAATTGGATGTCGGCAGCCTCGAAAGCGATGCCAAGGCTCTCGCACTGCTTGCCCGCGGAAGCGGGGTGAGCCGTCGTCTGGCTGCCGTGGCCGGTCAGCGATCGCGGATCGCCGAGAGCACCACGCCGACACAGCGCTATTTCGCCGCCGCGTGGCACAAGCGACTGCTGCAACATGCCGCAATCACGCTCGAGGAGTTCTGGGGAGGTGTCGAGCCGGATGAACCAGTCTATTGCTTTTTTAAAGCACGCGTGTTGCTCGAATCGGCAGGAGAGATTACTCGGAGCAACGGCATCCGCTTCGGAGATCGCGACCGCGATCGCCTCGCGGCGCAGATCAACGCCGTATCCTCGCAATGGAACGGTTTCGCCACCCTCGAACTCACCCCCAACCGGCTCATCCTGCCCTCGTCTCGCGACGTTGAGCCCACGCGGAACGAGGCGAGCCTCGCGGCCCGCCCCGGAGTGCCATCCGGCCTTGCCGCACTCTGGCTCTCCGAGTCTGTGGGTGGCCCACCGCTGGCGCTGCTCCGGCGCGATACCACAGACGTTTCACCCGGCGTGGCTCGACCGGCCCCTGCGAGCCGCACTGGAGTCCGTGTGGTGCCGCAGCCCGAGGAGGCTTCTTGGCAGCTCGACTCCGCCGCCGCTCGCGGCGTCGAATTGAATCGCACGGCGGTCCTCGACATGACCGCCTGGTATCGCGGCCACCGCATGGTCGTGGGGCTACCGGTCGCGGTTGCCGCGGCCGCGCGGACGATCGAGTGGGAGGCTTCTCCCCGACTCGAGACACGGATCACGGTCCGCGGCGATCTGCCGCAGGCGCAGTCCGTGTCGATCATCTTCGACTGCTCCGGTAGCATGGGGCAGCGGTTGGCCGATGGCCGGACCAGGCTCGACGCCGGCCGGGCGGCAGTTGCCGAGCTCCTCACGAGCATGGCGAAATCCGGACGTTGGGACGTGTCGCTTTGGCTCTACGGTCACCGCACAAAGTGGTCGAGGGACAAGGAGGGAAAGTACGTCGCCGGGCTGACGGACTCCGGCAATGCCGCCAAGGCCGCCGCCGAACGTGCCGGCACGCCGTTCACCTTGGTACCCGGCGATGATGTCGAGCAGGTTCTCCCGATGCAGGCGCTGACGCCCGCGGCGGTGGAGCGGATCGGCATGACGCTGGCACCGATCGAACCCGGCGGGGAAACCCCGCTCTATCTCGCGATCTCGGAGGCACTGACGACCGACTTCGACCGTGGCCGCACGGATATCCCCGGTCACGTCCTTGTGGTGACCGATGGAGCGAACGATCAGACCGGTGGCCGCTTCGTGACGGCAGCGGCCGTCGAGGACCAACTCGCCAGGAAGAACGGCCGTCGCCGCGTGCCCCTGCGAATCGACGTCGTCGGATTCGGGTTCGCCCCAAATGCGACCGACCGTGCATCGAGGATGGACGATGTCCGCAATCTCGCCATCAGCTCCGGCGGACGCTTCTTCGAGGCCGCGAACGCCGAAACACTTGCCAAGTCGCTCCGCGCGTCACTGCGGGTGATGCAATGGAAGGTACAAGGCCCCGAAGCGCCGCGGGAAAGCGTTGCCCTCGGCTCGGCGATCATGGTGCCGTCTCCGCTCGTCGGTCGGCCTCAGGCCTACGAAGCCGTCCTCGAGTCGGGGGCAAGCCCGCCCCGATGTGGGTTCGAAGCGGAGGGGGGCGAAGCGCTGGATCTCTACGTCAGCGGCGGCGGCCGGCGACTCGAGTTCCGCCGTTACGATGGCGGTACGGAACAGGGGCTGCGCGACAGCCGAACAAACCTGTTTGCCCCCTCTGATCCTCAGCGTCTGTGCTTCGTGGGGGCCCATCTGGCCTCTCGTGGCGGTGAATCAGTCCGCTTTCCGCTTTCGATCCAGAATGCCAACGCCGCCGAGTTCTCTCCGCGTCCTACCGAAGCATGGGTGGAGATCACGCCGCGTTTTGTTGACGGCTCGGTGGGAGCCCCGTTCGTCTTCTACGACCTTTCGTTCCAGCAAAATCGCCCCGTACCGGTGCTCGATCTTCTGGCAACGCGTTGGCCGAGATCTGCCGATAGGGCCGAGATCCGCGCATGGTTTCGATTCACGAAGACACCGTCGGACGTCACCGTGCCGCTTGCTGAACTGACTCCCAGCGTCGAGCGCCGGCTGGAACTGGCGAGCCTGCCGGGATCCGAGATCCGGGTCACTCTAGCGCCGGCTGAAACCGCCGATCAGGTGCAACTCTCCGTGCTCGAGAGTCATCCCGCCCCCTTGGCCGACAAGCTCCCCTGCCTGCGAGTGTGCGTAAGCCCCGCCTGCATTCGGGCGGTTCACATCGTCGAGCCGGAGACGGGCCGGGTACGGCATGAGTTCACGGTGCGGGCAGAGGGGGGCCGCGTGTCCCAGGACAGCCAGCTTCTCATCACTGACAAGCAGCGCGTCTTGAACGGTGCGGTGAGCCTGACCGCGGCCGGCGAAGGCCAGCTGACCGTGCCGGTTCCGGCGGAGTGACGCCATCGACAGGAGCAGCGTTGCTTCTCCGCTCGGAACGTGTCAATGACTTTGAGACACCTGCGTGACGAAATGAGTGTCGTGCGGGAGCTGAATCGCCCGTGGGACCGCCAAATTCTCAGGGGGGTTGATCCAGACTTCGGCCGCAGGGCTTGAAGGCTTAGGGATGCCGCGGACGAATCGTTCCGGATGCAGTGCGTAGGCCTCTTCGAGGACCACTCGTCGCTGATCGAGGATCCTTTCAGTGGCGCCGGAGTGGACGGCGGCGGGCGTGAGCAGCCCCAGGTTTATGTGCCGGTGGTGGTGGTTGTACCAATCGATGAGCCGGCGGCCGCAGTCGAGGGCGCGGTCGAAGCTCT
>SIAG01000191.1 GCA_009691925.1 Planctomycetaceae bacterium | reverse complement strand
TCGACTGCCATCTCGAGTTCGAGGGGGCGGCCCGCGGCGGCCGCAACCGGGTCTACAAACGCAACGACGTTCTCCGGGTGGTGGAATGACGGCTCCGCGGGCCATTCAAGAAGGTGCCATGATGAACATCCGGGAGATGAAGATCCGTGATCAGATCGCCGCGGGCCTCACGGCCGCTTGTCTGTTGATTGTCGCGGCCGCAGCGACCGCCGAGGATTGGCCGCAGTTCCGCGGGCCAGGGGGCCGGGCAGCCGGCACTTCGGCGCCCGTCGAGTGGGGCAACTCCAAAAACCTCCTCTGGAAGACGGCGCTGCCGGGGGGAGGATCGTCGAGCCCGATCGTTCATGGCGATGCGGTGTTTGTTACCTGTTGGTCGGAAGGGGGCGGGGGAAAGGGGCCGACCAGGCACCTGGTGAAGATCGATCGCAAGGACGGGACGGTGGCCTGGCAGCGCGACATCGCCGCGCCCGGCCCCGATGATCCCTACGCGGGCTACCTCACCGAGCATGGCTACGCAAGCAACACGCCTGTCACCGATGGGGAGATGGTGTGGGCGTTTCTCGGCAAGGCAGGGATTGTCGCCTTCGACATGGAGGGACAAGAGATCTGGCGGACGGGCGTCGGCAGCGAGTCGAGCAACCGCCGCTGGGGCTCGGGGGCCAGCCTGATCCTCCATGGAGAGCATCTGATCTGCAATGCGTCAGAAGAGAGCCAATCGATCCGGGCGCTCGACAAGCGGACCGGGAAGGAAGTCTGGAAGGCCGAGGCCGCGGCCCTCGAGCTCGCCTACGGCACTCCGGGCGTTGTCGCGCTCCCCGACGGCTCCGAGGAGATCGTCGTCGCTGTCCCCGGAGAGGTGTGGGGCCTGGATCCCGCCACAGGAAAACTCCGCTGGCACACCGAGATGGGGCTGACCGGGAATGTCAGCCCGAGCGTGATCGTGGATGGCGAGACGGTCTACGTCTTCGGTGGCTATCGTTCTTCCGGATCGCTTGCCGTTCGGGCCGGCGGCCGGGGGGATGTTTCGAAGACGCATGTCCTCTGGACGAGCCGCACGAGCTCCTACGTGGCCACGCCAGTGCTCCACGACGGGCACCTTTTCTGGATCGACGACAAGGGGCTGGCCTTCTGCTCCGACGCGAAGACCGGCGCGGAAATCTACAAGGAACGCGTCCGCGAGATCACCTCGGGGGGGAGGCCGGTCTATGCCTCGCCGGTGGTCGCCGACGGGAAGGTGTATGTCGTTAGCCGTTACGATGGCACGATCGTCCTCCCGGCCGCGCCGCGCTACGAGGTGCTGGCGCAGAATGTCTTCGAGGGGGACGACAGCGATGCCAGCGGCACGCCGGCCCTCGTCGACGGCCGGATCTATCTGCGGTCGGGGAAGTTCTTGTATGCAATCGGATCGACGGAATGATCGGTGGCCGCTCGACGGCGGCCTGATCGCGTCGGTGGCCAAACCAGAAAGCAGGGTGAATGCGATGAAACTCGGAACACGATCCTGGGGCGCGATCGCCGCGGCGGTCGCGGTGATCGGCATCGGCGTGCTGGCCATGGCCCAGCCGCCGCGTGGTCCGGGGGGCGGGCCACCTCCGGAGTTCGGCGGAGGACCACCCGGCCCGCCGCCGTTTGACCCCCTCCGCGAGGCCCTCGATCGCGATCAAGATCACCGGCTCGATGCCGAAGAAATCAAGAACGCCGCCACCGCCCTTGTCGCCCTCGACGGCAACGGCGACGGCGTTATCGACGAAGAGGAGTTTCGCCCGCCGCATCCCCCTGGGGAGCATGGGCCGCCGGGTGAAGGGCCACCGGAAGGATTTGGCCCCCCCAGAGGGGAAGGCAGAGGCGAAGGCCCCCCCCGCGGCGGCCCGCCGGGCGAGCGTGGGCCGGGGGGCGAGCGTGGGCCGGGGGGCGAGCGTGGTCCGGGAGGCGAGCGTGGTCCGGGAGGCCCGGGTCGAGGGGAGCGTGGCCCGGGTGGCGAGCGTGGTCCGGGGGGCCCGGGTCGAGGGGAGCGTGGCCCGGGTGGACCGGGTGGACCGCCCGAGGGTGGACCGCCCGAGGGTGGACCGCCCGAGGGTGGACCGCCGGAGGGTGGACCTGGCGGTGGCCGGGGCGCAGGGATGGGGCCGCCCAGCCCGGAGCGGTTTGTGGAGGAAGCCTTGTCGTTCGACACTGACCGCGACGGCAAGCTCGACCGCAACGAATTGATGAAGTTTGCCGAGGAGATGGGGCGGCGGCGTGGTGGGCAAGGTGGTCCTGGAGCTGGCGGGCCTGGAGCCGGCGGTCCACCGGGAGGCGGTCCCCCGGGCGGCCCTGAAGGGCGCGGCGGCCGTCGCGGTCCTGGTGGTGGTGGTCCTGGTGGTGGTGGTCCTGGTGGTGGTGGTCCTGGTGGTGGCGGTGCCGGCGGCCCGCCGGGTGGGCCAGGCGGTGGGCCTGGCGGTGACGGTGCCCCGCGGCCCGAGCGTCCGCGCCGCCCCGAGTGAATCCCGAAGGCTGTTCTCCGCGGCGCGGCTGTCGCGCCGCGGAGGGGCCAGCCGGGCCGTACCCCTTCCTCGTCGCGGCCGTCGTCTTCCTACCGTAGCCCACTCACTTGGTGGCGATCATGCGTGTCATCGGCAGGGTCGTTGTTGCATGGCTCGCCGGCTTGTTTGTGGCGATGACGGTCACGGCTACGGTGGAGGCTCGACCGCCGAACATCGTCGTGATCCTCGCCGACGATCTCGGCTGGGGGGATCTCGAGCGGCACGGCGGACCGGCGCGCACGCCGGCGATCGACAGGCTCGCCGCGGAAGGGGTCGAGCTGCAGCGCTGCTACGCGCATCCTGTCTGCAGCCCGACCCGCGCTGCCCTTCTCACCGGCTGCCTGCCGCGGCGCTTCGGCATCGACCGGCCGCTGAGGCGCCGTGATCCGGGCCTCCCCGCCGGTCTGCCGACGCTCCCCCGCACCCTCTCCGCCGCCGGCTATGCCACAAACCTCGTCGGCAAATGGCACCTCGGCACCTCGAGCCCGCCATTGGCGAGCGGGTTTGACCATTTCTATGGGTTTCTCGGCCCCGAGATCGACTCCTTCACCCATCGCGACCGGCGCGGAGACCTCGATTGGCAGCGGGACGGGACTCCTGTCGAGGAGGAGGGGTATGCCGCCATCCTCATGGCCGACGAGGCGGTGCGGATCATCCAGCGGCAGGATGCCGACCGCCCCTTCTATCTCCAGGTGGCCTTCAATGTGCCCCATTTCCCGATCCTCGCGCCGGCCGTGTCGACGGCGAAATATGCAGGGCTCCCCGAGCCCCAGGCGACGCGCTGCGGCATGATCGATGTGCTCGATACAGGCGTGGCGAGGGTGCTTGAGGCGCTCGACGAGCGCGGGCTGGCGGCCGAGACGATTCTTCTCTTCCTGTCCGACAACGGCGCCGACCGTTCCGGCAGCAACGCCCCCTTCCGGGCTCGGAAGGCGACGGTCTACGAAGGGGGGATCCGAGTCCCGGCGATCGTCCGGTTCCCCGGTCATCTCCCGGCCGCCACGGTTTCCGAGCAGCCGATCACCGTCCAGGATCTTTTTCCCACGCTCTGCGCCGCGACCGGCATCCCGCTTCCAGCCGACGCCCGATGTGACGGCGTCGACCTCTGGCCGGCGCTGTCGGCGGGGCGCGTCGACGATCGGCCCCCGTTTGTGATCGCCACGGCCGACCGGGCCTGCTTTGCCGGCGATTGGAAGCTCGTTGTCAACGCCGCCGGGGGAACGGAGCTTTTTCATCTCGGCTCTGATCCCGGTGAGACCCGCGATCTGCTGGCCGCCGAGCCGGGGGTCGCGGCCATCCTCCGGTCGAGGTTGGCCGAGATCGAAGCGGGTTTTGAGGCGCCGGCCGGCCGGGCTCCTCCTCCGCGGCGCGGTCAGGCAGAGGCCGTGGAGAGGGCGGGCCGCCGATCCGGTGGCGGCGGATGAATCCTGCGGCAGTCCTGCTCTAATCGGCCCCATGGATCATCCAGCCGCTCACGCACCGCTTCCCCCCCGCCCCGCCGAGGCCCATGCCCTCGCCATCGCCCGCGACCTCCCCGGTGAGCGGATCCTCTGCACGACCCGCGGACGGGCCCAGGCCGGGCGGACCCTGGCCGCCGAACGCCCCACGGCGGACGTCACCGTCTGGTTCCTCGACCTCTTCCAGCACGATCTGGCCCGCGACGACATCACCAAAGGGGAGCCGTCCGCTACGCCAGCGGTGGGCCTTGCCAGGCTCGTCTGTGCTGCCGACATGCCGGCTGGTCCCTACGATCTGGTCGTCCTCCCCACCGCTTCCGGCGGCGAGGCGGAATTGACCCGCGATCTCCTCCAGCAGGCCCTTGTCCAGCTCCGCAGCGGTGGCTGGCTCGTTGTCTCCACCGATAACCCCCGCGACCGCTGGCTCCATGAGCAGCTCACCGCCACCGGGGAGACTGTCCGCGTCCGGCCGGGCGCGGAGACGGTCACGTATCTTGTCGAGAAGACGCGCGAGCCGGCGAAGATCCGCGACTTCTCCTGCGAGGTCGTGTTCCGCGACCGCGGCCGACTCCTGAAGGGCCTGACCCGCCCCGGGGTCTTCTCCCATCGCCGCATCGATCCCGGTGCCCGCCATCTCCTCAATGCCGTCGATGTCGCCCCCGACACGCGCGTGCTCGACATCGGCTGCGGGCCGGGGAGCGTCGGGCTGGGAATGGCGGCCCGAGATCCGACCGTCCAGGTCCACGCCTTCGACAGCGCCGCGCGGGCCGTCGAATGTGCCCGCTTCGGAGCGATCACCAACGGCCTCCCGAATCTCCAGGTGGCGCTCGAGGCGCACGGCAATGTCCCCGATCCGGGCACGTACGATCTCGCCCTCGCCAATCCCCCCTACTACGCCGACTTCCGCATTGCGGCGCTGTTTGTCGAGGCGGCCCGACGGAGCCTGACGCCGGGGGGAACACTCCTGGTGGTGACGAAGCAGCCGTCGTGGTACCTCGAGCAGCTTCCCGCCGAATGGGACTCGGTCGCCCGCGAGGAGGTGAAGCACTACCACGTCATCGAGGCAGTGCGCCGCGAGGGGGCCGCCGAGATCACCTGGGGCCATGGAGACAGTCACCGAGCATGGGAGCCAGAGGATGATGAACAGTCGACGTGAGCTGCTCCGAGAGGGGATGGTGATCGGTTCGATGTTGGGCGCGTGCCGATCGATGACGCCGGTCTGGGCCGCAACCGACCAGCTGCCGAGCTTGCCGCCGGTGGTCATCGATTCCCACACCCACTTCTACGATCCGTCGCGACCTCAAGGGGTGCCCTGGCCCTCACCCGAAGATAGGATCCTCCACCGCACGGTGCTCCCGACGGATTGGGAGCAGGTCGTGGAGCCGCTGGGCGTCACCGGGACGGTCGTCGTCGAGGCGAGCCCTTGGGTCGAGGACACCCAATGGCTCCTCGATCTTGCCGAACGTCACGCGCTGGTGGCCACCCGGCAGGGGATCGTCGCCGTCATCGGCAATCTTCCCCTCGGCGCGCCCGGGTGCGCGGCGCTCATCGACCGCTTTGCCGCCGATCGGCGGTTCCGCGGGATCCGTGTCAACGGCGACGCGCTCCTGGCCGGTCTCGATGACCGCGCTTACCGGGCCGACCTCGGCCGCCTGGCGGATCACGGGTTGGCCATCGACGTCAATCATGGCGACGTGTTCGCCGCCGTCGACCGGCTCGCGCCGCAATTCCGTCCGCTGCGGATCGTCATCGATCATCTCGGCGGGCCGGTCGTGGCGCCGCCGGGACCGACGGAAACGTGGACGGCCGGGGTGGAGCGCGCGGCCGAGCACGGCAATGTCTGGATGAAGGTGTCGGCGATCCTCGAATCGGCGGTGCACGCCTCACCGGCTGCGGGCCGGGGAGAGGTGCCTGCTCCCGAGGCTGTGGTTCCCTGGCTCGACACCGCCTTCGCCCGGTTCGGTGATGGCCGGCTCCTCTTCGGCAGCAACTGGCCGGTTTCCGATCTGGCTGGCTCGTATGCCGACATCCTCGGGCTCGTCCGGGGCTCTATCGCCGGCCGTGGAGCGGATGCCGGCAAGGCGTTTTGGGCCGGTGCCGCGGCCGACGCCTACCGCTGGCCAGAGGAGAAATGAGGCGCCGCCATTCCCTTTGGCCACGGAACCACACCGCCCCGGCGGCCGCTCACTTCTGGTTGATGTGCACCACCTTCGCCGGCGGGAAGCCGTTGAAGTGGGTGCTCGACGCGGCGGAGTAGGCGCCGATCTTCTCGCTGTAAAGATAATCGCCGATCTCGAGATCGGGGAGCTGCTCGGCGAGGCTGATCGTGTCGAGCGCGTCGCAGGTCGGCCCGAACACGGCGCAGAGCTTCGCAGTCCCCTTCTTGAAGCTCTGCATGTGGTAGGTGCAGTGGTCGAAGATCACGCCGGAATAGGTGTGATAGACGCCGTCGTCGACGTAGTAGCAGGTTTTGTCGTTGCGAAACGCCTTGCCGATGATCTTCGAGACCGCCCAGCCGGCCGACGCCACAAGGAATCTCCCGGGCTCGGCGAGGATCTCAACAGACGCGGGGAAGAGCCGGTCGAGCTCGTGGTTGATCGACTTGGCGAGCGTCGAGAACTCCGGCACGCTGTCGTCGTAGGCCGCGGGGAATCCGCCGCCGATGTCGAGGAGCTTGAGATCGAAGCCCCGGCTCTTCGCCTCGGCGAACACGCTGGCGCAGAGGTGGAGGGCCTGGATGTAGTTTTGCGGATTCGTGCACTGGCTGCCGACGTGGAACGACAGCCCCTCGACGACGAGATTGTTCTCGTGGGCATACTCAATGAGCCCGACGGCCTCTCCCGGCAGGGCGCCAAACTTGCTCGACAGCTCCACCATCGAGCCGGTGTTCGGCACGCGCATCCGCAGCGCCAGCCCGGCGTGCGGCGCGTGCTTGGCGATCTTCTTCACCTCCTCGTGGTTGTCGTAGGTGACGAGGGGACGGTATTGGTCGAGCTCGCGGAGCGTCTCGGTCGGCTTGATCGGGTTGGCGTAGATGATCTTGTCCCAGATGAAGTCTTGGCGCGTCTTCTTGGGGAGATCCTCGATGAAATGATGGACGGTGTGGAACTCCTGCATGCTCGCCACATCGAAGCTGCCGCCGGCCTTATAGAAGGTCTCGACGATCGCCGGATCGCTGTTGACCTTCACGGCGTAGTAGACCTGCACCCGGGGGAAGTGCTTGCGGAAGGTGGCGTAGTTGCGGCGCAGTTCGGCGTGGTCGACGACGAACAGCGGCGTGCCGTGGGTCTTGGCGAGCTTGAGCAGCGTAGCGGGGGTCATGCGGCTTTCTTTCAGCCTCCGTCGGGGAGCAGGAAGTTCTTGAATTGCCAGGGATCATCAGAATCGCGCCGTGCCGCGACCTGGCCGCGGAACGGGTCGTACGAACGCTTCAGGGGTGTCCAGTCGGATTGCGTCGAGATGAACTTGCCGAGATAGGGCTTGGCGATGCCGAGAACATACTCGTGGGGGAGGTCGTCGGGGAGGAGGACTCCCCGGTCGGGATTCTCAATCATCCACATGCAGGCGGCCACGACCGAGATCGCCACCTGCATCGTCGTGGCGTTTTGGTGGGGCACGAGACGCCTCGATTCCTCGATCGAAAGATCCGTACCGCACCACCAACTCGTCAGCGGGTGGCCCATGACGAGAGCCCCGAGGATGTCGGAGCCCGACGTGATCTCGTCGGTCATGATCCGCACCC